>CAZGPW010000067.1:0-16814 GCA_964527535.1 uncultured Bacteroidales bacterium | reverse complement strand
TCTTCAATGCCAATAACAAGGTTAATGCTTTCTTCATTTTTCTGAATGGAATCATAAAGGATACGGGCATCTCTAAACCCTTCTTCATTGTACTTATTAATAATGGCTTTTTTATCTTCTTTAAACTCAGTCCGGATAAATTTTGAGGTTTTCCAGAAGCGATACCATGCTTTTTCTTTGGTATCTTTCATAAGCCTTTTGATTTTACCATCGCTAAAATGTTCATTTCCTTCAATGATCAGATTTTCAATCTTAATACGATCATGTTTATCAATGTTGATGTAGAGAATAACAGAATTAGGCATTGTTGTATCCTCTTCCTGTACAATATTTATTTCCGTGTTCAGGTATCCTTTATCTATAAAATATCGTTTTGTACCGGAACGGATATTCATCAGCAGGTTGTCTGTAACCTGCGAACCTTTAACGAGTTTAAGGTTTTCACGCAGGTCGTCTGCTTCCCCTTTTTTGACGCCTTTAAAAGCAAATTTTGCCAGCCGGGGCCTTTCGGATAACACGATATCCAGAAATATATTATCATCAATAATGCGATCTGCTACAATTTTCACTTCTGAGAACAAGCCCTGTTCCCACAGTTTTTCTACGGCATTTGACACTTTTTCACCCGGGATCATGATGGTGTCTCCTACTTGCATACCGGTAAGATGAATGATCACATTATGGTCAAGGTATTGAACGCCGGAAATCTGAATACCTCCGATAACGTATTCTTCCGGGTTGGCATAATTAATGCGACTTAATTTATCTTTTAATGATACTTGTGCTGTTAGTGTAATACTGAAGAAAAGCAATACAATAATGTTAAAACTAAATTTTTTCATTCCATCCACGCTTACAATTGTTCACTCGTTTTACCAAATCTTCTTTCTCTGGTTTGAAAATCCAGTATTGCCTTATAGAGATGATCTTTTGAAAAATCAGGCCACAAGGTTGTTGTAAAATACAGTTCAGAATAAGCCAATTGATAAATCATATAGTTGCTTATCCTTTGTTCTCCACTGGTTCTGATCATAAGTTCAGGGTCAGGAATACCTTTGGTTGAAAGGTATTGAACAAACAAATTTTGATCAATATCTTCAGTGTTTAATTTTCCGCGTTTTATTTCCAGGGCAATGTCACGACAAGCCTGGATAATATCCCAACGTCCTGAGTATGATAATGCCAGTGACAGGCACATGCGTTTTCCGTTTTTTGTTTTTTCAACTGTTTCATTGATGTTTTTTTGCACTTTTTCGGGCAACCTGGTGATATCACCGATTACATTTAGGGAAATATCATTTTTCAAAAGTGTTTTTACTTCTTTTTGTAAATTGTCAATTAGGAGCTCCATCAGGCTGCTTACCTCACTTTCCGGTCTGTTCCAATTTTCAGTGGAGAACGCATAAAGTGTCAGGTATTTCACTCCCAGTTCAGCACATGCTTCAGTAATCTCTCTAACGGATTTTGCACCAGCACGATGACCCATAATGCGGATTCTGCCCTTTTTTTTAGCCCACCGGCCATTTCCATCCATGATAATGGCAATGTGTTGTGGTAATTTATTTTTGTTTATGTTGTTTTTCAAATCTGACATTTGCTACAAAGTTAATAATATGCATGACATTCGGTACCAAGGCTGAAAATATATGAAAGCGTTACTGCTGCATAAGAATACCAATCATCATTTGTCATAAACCCATGTTGTTTTACATCATTGGTGCTGCTAATCGGCACATTTGCCTGAGCATAAAAATCAAGGTCTTCACCGGTAAGGTTATCAAACATATCAGAAAATGTTTTTCTATAGGCCCATTCAGCTCCAATAATAACACGTCTGGTCAAGTTCATTTTAATACCTACAGCCATAGGTATAACAACGGAAAACACATGGTTTGATTCCCGGGCATAACAACCACCCAGTCCCAGGTTAACATAAGGTGTATAAAAATTATCTTTTGTTTTTCCCAGTTCATAGATGAGGAAATGGTATTCTACCTGGGCTGCAATTTCAAAAAGAGTGGTTTCAAAACCGGCATCACGCAGCTTTTGGTAACGAAAACGGGAATCTTCATCAAAACCCTGAAGGTGTGTATAAAGCCCGCCGTATTTTATTGCCAGGCGTGTATTAATGTGTTGTTTATAAAACCCCCCCACATTCAGTCGTGGAGAATAGAAAGGTTGTCTCCAGTTTATTTCGCCGAGATAATATGACCCTCCTCCATGAATCCCAATTTCACCAGCTTGTTGAGCGTGTAACTGAGTAAATAAAATGGTAAAAACAAGGCTTAGGTATATGTGATATACAGCAATTTTAATAATATTTTTTTTAACCACATTCATAAGCAAAATACCTAAAAAGGATTGTTATGCTAACGGAAGACACGAAAAAATAGTATATACAGAAAAGAAAACATCAGAACTTTGGCATGCCTGGCCCCTTGGGACGTAACTTGTAAGAAACATTGAGTGTAAGAAACACATAAGCATCGTTATAATTTGAATTCCCGCGTTGATTATATACAGAAGCCCCATACCAATCATCAGATCTATCTGCAAAATACCTGGCCAATGGATCCTCAAACAAATTGGGATCTACGTAGGTTGTACTTACGTCATCAATATAATCGGTTCCTGTATAGCGTGCACCAAGTTCAAAGCCAACTCCCCAGTTTCGGTCAAGTAAAAAGTTCATGCCAAAACCAATGGGAACCGACCATGAAATCCTTTTATATGGTTCGCGGGTAGCAACGCGCCCCTGGCCTTCGGTTCCAAGTGGCTGTAATGCGTACCATTCTCCATCGGTATATTGGCCTTTAGGATTAAACCAGAAGCCGTTAATTCCTGTAAAAATATACAAACTGGGAGAATTACTTTGCCCGCGGTTTCGTCGCAAATCATATCTATGTCCAATCTGTTCTTTTAAAATATGATATTCTATATGAGCACCTACTTCAGCAATGGGAGAACGAAAAGACAAATTTCTGGCATTTCTGTGCACCTCGTTGGTTGTGGCATCATTACCATATACCCAACCAAAAGCCGCTGTGCCTTTCACAGAAAATGACTGGCTTAATTTATACCTGTATCCTGCATACCAAAGGGGGCGAGTATATAATACTTCAAAATCCCTTACAAAATGGGTGCCCTCTTGGTCAGCACCACCAAGCTCACCAAGAAAACTGGTGCCTCCAACCCCCAAAAAGACTTCTTGTCTGAGCTTACGCCATTGTGAACCAAATTGTGCATTCACCGTGCCTGAAAATAAGCATGTTAAAGCAAGTGCAATGAGTAGTCGTT
Source organism: uncultured Bacteroidales bacterium (assembly GCA_964527535.1). Classification (GTDB taxonomy): domain Bacteria; phylum Bacteroidota; class Bacteroidia; order Bacteroidales; family ML635J-15; genus JAQIBY01. The sequence goes on along the minus strand of CAZGPW010000067.1, from coordinate 13,517 downwards.
TCATATCATTTATTTAGACAATAATAAACTACGTGCGGGTGATATTAATTTCTCATATCCACTCCCCACATAAGCTTTTTTTGTAAAGTGCTAAAATAATTATTATTAAACAATTTTACAAGGTTCATGGAAAAATCTGCTTTTTTAATGATTATTTCCTCGAAAAACGTCCTGTGTACTGATCTGTAGTCGATACTCAGCTTTGCTGATTTTTGTGATCCTTCGAGTTTGAGTTTGATTATCCCTTTATCAGATAACACCAGCGGACGGACCGTCAAGTTATGTGGAGCAATGGGAGTGATGACAAAATTGTTGCTGTTGGGATGAACAATTGGCCCTCCGCAACTCAATGAATACGCAGAGCTGCCTGTGGGGGTGCTCACTATCAAACCGTCAGACCAATAAGTGTTTATTAATTCATCGTTGTAAAAAGCGTTTATTTTTATCATGGATGGACTAACATGTTTTTGCAAAGCGACTTCGTTAAGCGCAAAATTATTGTTGCCAAAATCATCCATTTCGGTATGGATTTCCAGGAGGGAGCGTTGTTCAACTTTATATTCTCCTTTTAAAACCTGATCCAGGGCAAGGGGGATGCCTTCTTTTGACACGTAAGACAAAAACCCAAGCCTCCCACTGTTGATGCCCAGGATTGGAATTCCTTTGTCTTTGATCATGTTTACCGTTTCAAGAAACGTTCCGTCACCACCAATTGAAAACACCATGTCAATATCATTCCAATCATCAATGGGTTGACTGAATAATCCATCACATGCCGGCTCATAAGACAACTTCCCCTTTATAAAGGTAGCAAAAGGACGATATATGTAAAATTTAATATTATGTTTTTTAAGCATTTCAAAAATTTGAATGATGCTTCCATTAAAGGATTGATTGAAACGCCGGCCGTAAATTGCAATTTTCATATCATTAATACATTTTATATAAGGGTGAATGAAACCATGCAAATATACCAAAAGCTTTGTGATTTGTAAATCCCACATGGCACCCAAAGCTCCTGTCATAATATGTATGACATTCTAATCCCACTCCTGTGCTTGTCAGGTAAGCCCCCTGCAACTCATTTTGGAGGCCGTAATTTCTATCATGCCAGGTTTTCGCGTTGTCCCAAAAAGCGTATAAGTAAACATCATAATATATTTCATTAAAAGCGTTGACCGGTATAAACGGAATATTCACCTTTTCACGGGCAAACAATTTATACCTCAATGTCTGATTAATATTTATCATTCCTATGCCTTGCACAGTATAATATTCAAAACCTCGGGGATAATAATCGTACCCCAATATGCCAGCCAAATGATAAGGCAGTTGGCTTGAGTTTGTCATGTGCCACAGTCCGTTTGTTTCGAATGCATAATAGAATTTGTCCGTAAAGGCATGATAGAAGTGCCACTGAATCTTTGATGATAAAAAGCTTGGTTCCTGAAAATCTATCCCAGGCTGTTGTTGTTGAATTTCCGTTAAAACCAAAAACCCACTGGTGGGAAAAAACCTGTCATTTCTTTTGTCCCACTCATATTGCAATGTAAACTTAATAAATTCCGATTGCATTTTTGCATTGTAAAGAAATTCGGGATGCACATGGTAGAGGCTGTCAGAAATTTCATAACGATGGTATTCCCCGGCAAATCTAAGCCTGTGGTGCAAGGCAGTACGGGCAATGTAAATAAAACCTGCTCTGTCTTCATGTATGGCTGTCAGGTCAGGGTGGTAGTAATATTCCGGTTTGTCATCTATATTCATAACAGCCACTTGCCGTTGTTTGAAACGATCAGCATAGACTTGAAAACCGTGAATGTTCGCCTTGTCAACACCAGGATTTTCATACAATATCCCCAGTTGCTCCCTGTATCCAAATCGTGCTTTGAGCTTTAAAAAATGATTTTTGCCGAAAAGATTGTGTTTTTCAAAACTTAGTCCGTAATTGATTTTTTTCCAATCGGCATTGTAAAAAAACGCGCTTAAATTCCTGTCAGCGTGTTCAAGAATTGGATAAATCCAATAATACCATCTTTCTTTCACATTTACAATTACATCAATGCCATCCCCCGCTTGTGACCATCTTATCTCAACAAACACAAACAATGAAGTATTCATAAGATTATTTTCCGACTCACTTATTACTGCAGGCCAGCGATCAGGAACAATACTATCCCCAACGGCAAAACACAATTCATGCAGGATAACCGATGTATCGGTAATGCTATTTCCCCTAACATCAATTGACTTTATTGTTTGCGCACAACCATTTGACACCACGGTGGAAAATGTAAGAACAATGATAATGAGGCGTATATTGCTCAACGAAATTAAACGTTTAAATAACTTAAAAACAATTCATACCTATCTCTGTATAAGGAGTTAACATCGTCATCAATCATAAATGATGCCCTGATGATGTAATCATGACGATTAAAGCTGTGAATGATTGCATCGATATCCGTGGTATCAAATTTTACGGTAATATGTATTTTCATACTGTCTTTTGTGCCGGAGACATACAGGCTGACAATTTTTGTGTTGTTTTCTTCTGCAATTCTGGCAATTTCACTGAGTGTATAATCATGTACCCCCATTTCCAATACCAATACACTTCCTTTAATTTCTGCACAGGTAATCTTTGCGAAATGCTGAACCAAATCCGGTAAAGTAATGGTACCCAGATATTTTTTTGATGATGCAGAAAGCACCGGTATAATACTGAGTTTAAGTTTAGCAGCCACCTCAACCACTTCCCACAAATGTTGATCTTCGATCACAAAAGGCCTAATCAGGCTCAATTTGTGATTTCCAATGGCTTCTTCTCCACAATTCAAATTGTAAATATCGGATTCGGATATCAGTCCAAGAAAATCTTCATTGTTTACGATGGGCATGTGAGATACTTTGAAAAATTCCATCCAGGACAATACTTTGTTTCCTGTGTCAGAAGTTTTAACTTCTGGAATCAGTGAAGATATGAGTTCGTTTGCATACATAAAACCGTTATTTTCATGGTTTAAATTCCATACATGATAAAGATAATATATATTTGTAAGAAAATTACAAAAAATGACAAGATTAAGTGTTAACATCAATAAAATAGCCACGTTGCGGAATGCAAGGGGCGGAAAAATACCCGATGTATTGCAAGCAGCAATACGATGTGAAGCATACGGAGCTGATGGTATTACAGTACACCCCCGGCCTGACGAGAGGCACATTCGCAGAAGTGATGTTTTCAACCTTCGGCCTCACATAAAAACAGAATTCAATGTTGAGGGTTACCCTTCGGAAGATTTTCTGCAAATGATTGATAATATACGACCACACCAGGTAACCCTGGTTCCTGACACACCGGATACCATTACTTCAAATATCGGCTGGAATACCAAAGATCATGTTGAATTTTTAACGGAAACCATCAAGCGTCTGAAATTGTATAACTGCAGAACCTCAATTTTCACTGATCCCGATTTTGAAATGATTACCTATGCCGCAAAAACCGGCACCGACAGGATAGAATTATATACCGAAGCGTATGCTGCCGGTTATCATGATGACCGGAACAAGGCCATAAAACCTTACGTTGAAGCAGCTAAACTGGCCTCCCAATTTGGCCTGGGTGTCAACGCAGGACATGACCTGAACCTGGAAAATCTTGCCTTTTTCAGCTTATCAATCCGGGATTTAGCTGAAGTATCCATCGGGCATGCACTGATTTCTGATGCTTTATATTACGGCCTGGAAAATACCATTCAAATGTACAAACGGGAATTGCATAAATCCTGATATGAAGCTGTTTTACAGGGAACTGGGCAGTGGGGAACCCATGATTATTTTACATGGTTTATACGGCAGTTCTGATAACTGGATTCCTCTGGCAAAATCATTTTCACAGTCATTTCGTGTCATTGTCCCTGATTTGCGGAATCATGGCTGTTCGCCACATGCTGATGATCATACGTATCCAGAAATGGTTGAAGACATCCGTGAATTATTTGAACGAACAAATATTCAAAGAGCGCATATCCTTGGGCATTCCATGGGAGGTAAACTGGCTTTGTTTTTTGCTCTGTCTTATCCCACCTGCATTAATCGGCTGATTATAGCGGATGCATCCCCAAAAGGATGCCAGGTAAATGATAAAAGGTGTTTAAGTATCAGGGAATTTCATAAAAAGCTCATACATATTTTATTATCCATAAACTTTGAGGGGATTTCCACTTATTCAGAAGCCAGGGCGCATGTCAAAAAACACATAAAGGATAAGCGTTTGGTCAGTATGATCCTGAAAAACATTAATAAAACAAAAAATGGCATGGCATGGAAGATAAATTTGCCGGCATTAAAAAACCATTTATCCCACATCATGACAGGTATATGTGATTTTGAGGGACAAGAAAAAATACGGGATTTTCGGGTATTATTCATCCGGGCAGGGCACTCAGACTACATTAAGCAAAATGATATTGAATATATATATTCTGTTTTTCAAAACGTAAACATACAAACCATTCCTGGTGCCGGACATTGGCTGCATGTTGACCAGCCCAGGGTTTTGTGCAGGATGGTAACGGAATTTTGTAATCAGTGAGTTGAAATTGATAAATGTATTTGAGTGCAAGGTATTTTTAATCAAAAACAAAACAGCAATAAAAATGTATTATTGGTTCAGGAAAATAAATGAAAATTATGTTCGGATGCTGTGATATTTATTACATTTGTTCAGTAAGAAAAAGATATTATGTGTGGAATAGCCGGATATTATGCAAGTGATTCTTTTGTCAGCGAGGAAGAATTGCACCTCATGGCAGAATCGATAAAGCACAGGGGGCCCGATGCTGAAGGGTATTATTGTGACAGTTATGCAGGCATTGCACATAAACGGCTGAGCATCCTGGATCTGTCTGACAATGCAAACCAACCCATGGAATCCCACTCAAGGCGTTATACCTGTGTTTATAACGGAGAGGTGTATAATTTCAGGGATATTGCAGCGGAACTGGATATTGCTTTCAGGACCAAAAGCGATACAGAAATCTTAATTGAAGCGTTCGAAGAATGGGGTGTTACCTTTGTCAATAAGTTAAACGGCATGTTTGCTTTGGCCATCTATGATAAGCAGGAAAAAAAATTGTATTTATTCAGAGACAGAATCGGGATAAAACCCCTGTTTTATTTTTGGGATGGGGAGCATTTTGTTTTTGCATCGGAACTAAAAGCATTATTACAGGTACAGAACATAAAGAAAAATTTAAAAATCAACAGCCTCGCTGTCAGTGAATATTTACATCTTGGCTACATTCCTGAGCCAAATACAATTTACCGTAAAATCAGAAAATTTCCATCAGGGCATTTAGGCATTCTTGATGAAAACGGACTTCGTATTGAAGCATACTGGATGGTTGAAGGAGCCATACGGCGAAATGTAATAGATAATTACAAGGATGCTAAACGCAGGCTGGCTGAATTAATAGATGATTCTGTTGAATCCCGGCTGATTAGCGATGTTCCCTTTGGCAGTTTGTTAAGTGGAGGCATAGATTCAAGCCTGGTAACAGCTTATGCGCAAAAACATACAAAAGGAAAACTCAACACTTTCTCAATTGGCTTTAAGGAAAATGAGTTTAATGAAGCTGAATATGCCAGAAAAGTTGCAAAACATCTGGGCACAAATCATCATGAGCATATTGTTTCCAAAGATGAAGCCAGGGATATGATTCCTGACATTTTGGACTATTATGATGAACCTTACGCGGATTCATCAGCGATACCTACAATGTTGATATCCAAATTTGCCAAAAAAGATGTGAGCGTTGTCTTATCCGGTGATGGCGGAGATGAGTTGTTTCACGGTTATGGTGCTTACAAATGGGCAAAGCGGCTTTCGAATCCTTTGTTGAGGGGAATGCGGCAACCTATTAAGTTTGGATTATCCAAAATGTCAAATCGCCATCAACGTGTTTCACATCTGTTTGATTTTGAAAATAAATCCAAATTGAAATCTCATATCTTTTCGCAGGAGCAATATTTTTTCAGCCGGGCGGAAATTGATAAACTACTGGTTGATACATTTACTGAAGAGATTAATCTTCAGGAGGATCACAGTTATTTTGTAAGAAATTTATCTCCCGGTGAGAATCAGGCTGTTTTTGATTTACGGTATTACCTGAAAGATGATTTGCTTGTAAAACTGGACAGGGCAAGTATGAAGTATAGCCTTGAAGCCAGAGTCCCTTTGCTTGATCATCGCATTGTTGAATTTGCACTCAACCTGGATCCCAAACTCAAAGTACACAGACAAACAAAAAAATACCTGTTAAAAGAGATTTTATATGAACATGTTCCCGAATCATTATTTGACAGGCCTAAAGCTGGATTTGCACTGCCATTAAAAAAATGGTTGCGCAATGATCACAGCTATCTCTTTAAGAATTATTTGTCAAAAGAAGTGATAGAAAAACACAAGGTTATCAGTTATCCTCCCGTTAAAGAAATGATTGACAATTATATGAACGGGACTGACTATCTGTACAACCGGCTTTGGTTATTGATTGTACTGCACCAGTTTCTCGAACGTGTGAATAAATAAGATTTATGCTTCAGCCGTAGGCCCGCCAAAATTCATAGGCATTTTGGGAGGTGTATGTCCGCCTTTGATTTTAATCTCACCGTGGGTGCTTTCATATTTTTTGATGTTTCCCTGAAGGGCATTCATCAATCGTTTGGCATGTTCAGGCGTAAGAATAATCCTGGATTTTACAGGTGCTTTCGGCACCCCTGGCATAATTCGGATAAAATCAACGATAAATTCAGAGCTGGAATGAGAAATGACAGCCAGGTTTGCATATGTACCCTGTGCTGCTTTTTCATCCAATTCAATATTCAACTGTTTATTTTTGTCTTGTTGCTGTTCCATAGTATATTATATGTTTTCAGTGGTTGATTCGGAATCATCTTTTGTTTCTGTGCTTTCCTGCAGTTTTTGCAATTCAGATTTGCTTCCGACAAGTATTTTGTCATATTCTCTTAATCCGCTGCCAGCAGGAATCAAATGACCGACAATCACATTTTCTTTCAATCCTAACAGCTTATCATCCTTGCCATTAATGGCTGCTTCGTTCAGTACTTTGTTTGTTTCCTGGAATGAAGCAGCAGACATGAAGCTTTCTGTTTGCAGGGCTGCCCGGGTGATTCCCTGAAGTGCCTGCCTTGATGTTGCAGGCACAGCCGGCCTGGCCTTTACAATCATAAGGTCACGACGTTTGAGGTGTGAATTTTCATCCCGAAGTCTGCGTGCAGTAATGATTTGTCCTGCTTTCAGATTGGCTGAATCACCATTGTCTTCAATAACCTGCATACCGTAAATTTCATCGTTCACTTCGCGGAACTTCCATTTATCAACAATTTGTTTTTCCAGGAATTGTGTATCACCGGGGTCTTCAATAATGACTTTCCGCATCATTTGTCTGACCACTACTTCAAAGTGTTTATCATTGATTTTAACACCTTGCAGCCTGTACACTTCCTGTACTTCATTGACAATGTATTCCTGAACTTTTGTCGGTCCTTCAATATTAAGGATGTCTGCAGGAGTAATGACGCCATCAGACAAGGATGTTCCCGCCCTGATGTAATCGCCTTCCTGAACAAGGATCTGTTTTGTAAGGGGGACAAGGTATTTTTTTACATCACCATCTTTGGAAGTAATGATGATCTCACGATTACCCCGTTTGATTTTACCAAATTCTACCTGACCGTTAATTTCAGAGACGACCGCCGGATTAGAGGGATTACGTGCCTCAAAAAGCTCGGTAACACGCGGTAATCCACCTGTAATGTCACCACCTTTGCTAACGTTACGGGGTATTTTTGCGATGGTTTGACCGGGAACGAGTTTGTCCCCTTCCTTAACAGCCAAATGTGCTCCAACGGGCAGGTTATAATTTTTGAGTACCTTATCTTCATCTTTTTCAGAGACGATTGCCACTTCAGGGTTCTTTTTCTTATCTTTTGTTTCTGTGATTACTTTTTCCCTGAATCCTGTTTGCTCATCAGCATCTTCCTGATATGTAATTCCCTCAATCAGATTTTTGAATCTTGCAATACCTTTCTTTTCGCAAACAATGGTAGCATTAAACGGGTCCCATTCACAAATATTGGTGTCTTTTTTGATTTTCTGATTGTTTTTAACAAACAATTTGGCTCCATAGGGAATGTTACTTGCCATGAGAGTAATACCGGTATTGTCATCCACAATTTTCATTTCAGCCATGCGGCCGATGACAATGTCAACTTCTGCTCCTTCCACTTCTTTGTATGTTACGGTACGGAGTTCATCAATCTCTAATCGTCCATCATATTTGGCGGTAATGGATGATTCTGCAGCAATGTTCCCAGCCACACCACCAACATGGAATGTTCTCAACGTAAGCTGTGTTCCTGGTTCTCCAATCGACTGGGCTGCAATCACGCCAACGGACTCGCCTTTCTGAACCATCCTTGAAGTAGCGAGGTTGCGGCCATAGCATTTAGCACAAACTCCCCGCCTGGATTCACAAGTCAATACGGATCTGATCTCCACTTCTTCGATGGGAGAATCTTCAATGGTTTGTGCGATTTTTCCGATAATTTGTTCTCCTGATTTAATTATGAGTTCTCCGGTTTGCGGGTGGTAAACATCGTGTACCGTAGTGCGCCCCAGAATACGGTCGTAAAGAGATTCCACAATCTCTTCGTTCTTTTTGATAGCGGTGGCTACAATGCCTCTCAATGTGCCGCAATCGGGTTCTGAAATAACCACATCCTGGCAAACATCAACAAGGCGCCTGGTAAGGTAACCTGCATCAGCCGTTTTGAGGGCGGTGTCAGCAAGTCCTTTTCGGGCACCGTGTGTAGAAATAAAATATTCGAGTACAGATAAACCTTCTTTAAAATTGGCGAGGATCGGATTCTCAATAATTTGTTGCCCCGAGCCTGCAGATTTTTGAGGTTTAGCCATCAATCCACGCATACCACATAACTGACGTATCTGCTCTTTGGAACCACGAGCTCCGGAATCCAGCATCATGTAAACAGGATTGAACCCTTTGTTATCTTTTGATAAATTGTTCATTACCAATTGTGTAAGTTTTGCATTTGTATGCGTCCAGATATCAATGATCTGATTGTACCTTTCGTTGTTGGTAATGAAACCCATGTTGTAATTATTCAGTACTTCATCAACCTGCTGATAGCCTTCCTGTATCATGTTTTCTTTCTCATCGGGGATGATTACATCATCAAGATTAAATGAGAGTCCACCTTTGTAGGCCATGTTGAATCCCATATGTTTTATGTCATCAAGAAAGTCAGCAGTGGTGGCTGTATTTGTCTTATCCAGGACATTGGCAATGATGCCGCGTACAGATTTTTTGGTTAGCAACTCATTGATAAAACCGACTTCTTTGGGCACAATGTCATTAAACAACACCCTGCCGGTTGTTGTTTCAATTATATTCTTTTTATTTTTTCCATTCTTATCAACTTCTTCAACACGAACGTTAATGATAGCGCTGAGTGCTATTTCCTTTTCGTTGTAGGCAATTTTCACCTCTTCAGGCGAGTAGAAAGTCAGGCCTTCGCCTTTTGAGCCTTTTCGTGCTTTTGTAATATAATATAATCCGAGCACCATGTCCTGCGAGGGCACGGTAATGGGAGCTCCATTGGCCGGATTAAGAATGTTATGAGAAGCCAGCATAAGCATTTGTGCTTCTAAGATTGCAGTATTGCCAAGGGGCAAATGTACTGCCATCTGATCACCATCAAAGTCAGCATTAAATGCTGTACATGCAAGGGGATGAAGCTGAATGGCTTTTCCTTCAATCAGTTTTGGTTGAAAGGCCTGAATGCCAAGGCGGTGAAGCGTAGGTGCGCGGTTAAGCATAACCGGATGACCTTTGAGTACATTTTCCAGGATATCCCAGATCACAGGGTCTCTGCGGTCAACAATTTTTTTTGCAGATTTAACTGTTTTTACAATTCCCCTTTCAATCAATTTTCTAATCACAAAAGGCTTATACAGTTCGGCCGCCATATCTTTTGGCAAACCACATTCATGGAGTTTCAATTCCGGTCCGACAACAATCACAGAACGTGCTGAATAATCGACACGTTTTCCAAGCAGGTTTTGACGGAACCGTCCTTGTTTGCCCTTTAGGCTGTCACTGAGCGATTTCAGGGGCCTGTTTGCATCCGTTTTAACGGCGTTGGATTTACGTGAATTATCGAATAAGCTGTCAACGGATTCCTGGAGCATGCGCTTTTCATTACGCAGGATAACTTCAGGGGCTTTGATAATCATAAGCCGTTTAAGCCTGTTGTTTCTGATGATAACGCGACGGTAAAGATCATTAAGGTCGGAAGTAGCAAACCTGCCGCCATCTAAAGGAACAAGCGGCCTGAGTTCAGGAGGTATAATGGGGATAACCCTTATGATCATCCATTCAGGTTTGTTTTTTTCTTTGGATGCCCTGAATGCTTCTACCACATTCAGTCGTTTGAGTGCTTCATTTTTACGTTGTTGGGAGGTCTCCTTATTGGCTTTGTCCCTTAAGCTGAACGACAAATCATCCAGGTCAACTCTGCTGAGGAGTTCAAATATGGCATCAGCACCCATTTTAGCGATGAACTTGTTGGGGTCATCATCTTCAAGCATCTGGTTTCCGGAGGGGAGGGCATCAATGATATCCAGATATTCTTCTTCTGTTAAAAAATCAAGTGTCTTTAAACCATCTTTTTCTTTAATGCCTGGCTGTATAACCACATATTTTTCATAATATACAATGGTATCCAATTTTTTGGTAGGCAACCCAAGCAAATAACCAATTTTGTTTGGTAGCGAACGGAAATACCAAATATGAGCAACGGGAACTTCAAGTTTTATATGTCCCATACGCTCTCTGCGCACTTTTTTCTCGGTTACCTCTACGCCACAGCGATCACACACAATTCCCTTGTACCGGATGCCTTTGTATTTTCCACAATGACATTCAAAATCTTTTACCGGTCCAAAAATGCGTTCACAAAACAAGCCATCCCTTTCCGGTTTGTATGTCCGGTAATTGATGGTTTCCGGTTTTGTCACTTCACCACTAGAGCGATCCAGAATATCTTCGGGTGAAGCTAAGCTGATGGATAATTTGTCAAAGTTACTGGTAACTTTCTTGTCTTTTTGGAAAGCCATATATCTGATCAATTAAATAAATACACAATTAATTCATTTCAAAATTGAGACACAAGCCCTGAAGCTCATGAATAAGGACATTCAGTGATTCCGGAATACCGGGTGTTGGCATGGGTGTTCCTTTTACGATTGATTCGTAAGTTTTGGCACGCCCTTTCACATCATCGGATTTTACCGTAAGTATTTCCCTCAAGGTATGAGCAGCCCCGAATGCTTCGAGTGCCCAAACTTCCATTTCACCAAAACGCTGACCACCAAATTGGGCTTTACCACCTAGTGGTTGTTGTGTAATTAGTGAATAGGGGCCAATAGAACGGGAATGCATTTTGTCGTCAACCATATGGCCAAGTTTAAGCATGTATATCACACCAACGGTAGCCGGCTGGTCAAACTTCTCACCGGTTTCACCATCATAAATATGGGTTTTGCCATACCTTGGTAAATCGGCTTTATCTGTAAATTCATTGATTTGATCCAGGGTTGCGCCATCAAAAATCGGTGTTGAAAATTTCATGCCTAGTTTTTCACCAGCCCAGCCAAGGACAGTTTCGTATATTTGTCCCAGGTTCATACGTGACGGCACACCAAGTGGGTTTAGTACCAAATCAACAGGGGTTCCATCTTTGAGGAAAGGCATGTCTTCCTGCCTTACAATCCTGGCAATGATACCTTTATTTCCATGCCGTCCTGCTACTTTATCACCCACTTTAATAACGCGTTTTTTAGCCAGGTAAACTTTTGCCATCTGCACAATACCACTTGGCAATTCATCTCCAATGGTAATGTTCAAAGATTTGCGCCTGTATATTCCCTCTAAATTTTTATATTCAATGAGGTAATTTTGCAAAATCTTTTCTATGATTACGTTTTTCTTTTTATCAGTTGTCCATTTGGTTGGTTTGACATCAAGAAAATCTATTGCTGAAAGGCCTTTCAGTGTAAATTTTTTGCCTTTGGGAATAAGGACAGCACCGAAATTGTCTTTTACTCCCTGTGAAGTTTTCCCATTGACGACAGTAAACAATTTATCCAGCAATTTGGATTTGAGTTTTTCGGCTTCCTGTTTGAATTCATTGTCAATGTTTTCAATCAGTATTTTTTCCTGATTTCTTGTCTTTTTGTCTTTGTAAGTTTTTGAAAACAACTTTTTATCAACCACTACACCGGAAGTCGAAGGAGATGCTTTTAATGAAGCATCTTTTACATCACCTGCTTTATCTCCAAAAATAGCACGCAACAATTTTTCTTCCGGAGAAGGGTCGGATTCACCTTTTGGTGTAATTTTACCGATCATAATATCCCCGGCTTTCACATTTGCACCAATACGGATAATACCGTTATCATCAAGGTTTCTAGTTGCCGATTCACTAACGTTTGGAATGTCCGCAGTCAATTCCTCAAGGCCTCGTTTTGTATCCCTCACATCAAGTTGATATTCCTCAATGTGTACTGATGTAAAGACATCATCCCGGACAAGGCGGTCAGAAATCACAACGGCATCCTCAAAGTTATAGCCTTTCCAGGGCATAAATGCCACTTTCAAATTACGGCCAAGTGCAAGTTCGCCTCCTACCGTTGCATATCCTTCGGTCATGACGGTACCTTTCTGGACTTTATCTCCTTTTCTGACAATGGGCCTTATGTTGACGTTGCTGTTTTGATTTGTTTTTTGAAATTTGGTTAAATAATAAGTTACAATATCGTCACTAAAAGAAGCAAATATTTCTTCCTCGGTGCGGTTATACTTAATAACAATTTTCTCAGCATCAACATATTTTACCACACCATTTCCTTCTGCAATAATCAGTAATCGTGAATCTCTGGCTACGCCTTCTTCGATCCCTGTTCCCACAATAGGAGCTTCATTCTTGATAAGGGGGGTGGCTTGTCTCATCATGTTAGATCCCATAAGTGCCCGGTTTGCATCATCGTGTTCCAGGAAAGGGATAAGCGATGCTGCAATGGATGCAATCTGATTTGGAGCAACATCCATGAGCTGTATGCTGTTTGGTTCAGTTACAGCATATTCACCATCGTGGCGAACCCTGATTTTATCGGATTGAAAAATTCCTTCATCATCAATGGGGGCATTTGCCTGTGCAATAACGTGATTTTCTTCTTCTTCGGCACTGAGGTAAAGAATGTCGTCTTTGAGCCTTACTTGTTGATCTTCAACTTTACGGTATGGTGTTTCAATGAACCCGAGTTCATTAATTTTTGTATAAACACAAAGGGATGAGATCAGACCAATATTTGGTCCTTCAGGAGTTTCAATAGGACACAATCT
>CAZGPW010000066.1:0-14109 GCA_964527535.1 uncultured Bacteroidales bacterium | reverse complement strand
ACTGTAATTTCTGCGCCTTCTTGTTTGCCAATGAGCACCACTTCGTCGCCGCGTTTTGTTTCAGGAATATCGGTTATTCTTACAATCAACACATTCATGTTTACATTGCCAATCACATCAACACGGTGTCCATTGATAAGAACCCTGCCCTGGTAGCTTAATGACCTGCTGTATCCATGTGCATACCCTACCGGGATGGTAGCAATTTTCATATTATTCCTTGCCATGAAACTGGTTCCGTAACCTACAAATTCCCCTGTTTTTATGTATTTGGTGTCCATTACTTTGGATTTCCAGGTTATGATTCGTTTCAGGGGGTCTTCTTTATCTTCTTTATCGCTGATGTAATTGATAAATGTTTCGGGACTGGGCCAAAATCCGTATTGCATGATGCCAACCCTGACCATGTCAAAACGGGTATCGGGATAGGTTATGGTAGCAGCCGAACTGGCAACGTGGCGATATTTGGGTTTTAATCCGTGGCGTTTAAATTTTTTAATGTGGTTTTTATAGCGTTTTATCTGGGTAAGGATCCTGGCATAATTGGCGATGCTTTCGGCACCGGCAAAATGGGTACAAATGCCTTCGAGGACATAATACTTTTTGTTTGCTTGCAGTATCTTAATCAGCTTATCCACATCCTGCTCATCAAATCCGGTACGGTTCATCCCGGTTTCCATCTCCAGATGTATTCTGGCAGGCTTGCCAATGCGTTTAGCCGCCTCCAATGCATTAAACAGCCTGTCAAAGTCAAACACATAAAACTCCACGCCTTTCTGCACAGCCCAGTCAAGCTCATAAACATCTATCATGCCCATGATCATTATTCCTGAGTTTTGATGCGATGCATTGTAAGCACGAAGCGCCTCATTGGCATCAAATACCGAAAAATGATTGATCCCGCAATTTTCTGCCAGGGGAACAAACACTTCAATGCCATGACCGTAGGCATTGCCTTTAATCACAGATGAAAAACGCACTTTTTTACCCACAAGTTTTTTGATAAAATTCAAATTGTGGGTTAATGATTGCTTGTTGATATATAAAGTAGATGTTTGAAACATTTATCGATCGTAATTATATTGTTTAACAATGGAATAAAACATGCCTGTTCCTACAGGAATCAAATCATCGGGAAAATCATAATCAGGGTTGTGCAATTGTGGTTGTTTCTCACCGGCACCCAGGCCAAACATCGCTCCCTTGTATTCTTTAAGAAAATAACCAAAATCTTCAGACCACCTGTAAGGTTCTTTCATCCATAAAAAAGGGAGGTTATTCTCATCCGCTGCTTTTTTAATCACCTCAACCGCATCTTTGTTGTTGTGCGTATCGCTGAATTCCTCCACCCATTCAAAATCGGTTTTTAAACCGTATGGCTTTGTGATCGTTTTGATTTTATCGATGGCCGCATTTTTGAGTTTATCAAGGTCAGTGTTGCGGTAGGTTCTGATGGTAGCCATCACTTCGGCATAACCGGGGGTGGTACCAAAAGCCCGCTCACCTAATTTGACATGTATGGTTGTGATCAAGCCAAAATCGCTTAAACTTACTTTGGTTGTCAGGGTTTCAAGCTCCTGAACGATTGAAGCCATTGCCATGGCTGGGGAATTGCCATTTTCCGGTTCGGCGGCGTGGGATGTTTTTCCCGTCAGCCTGACAATCAATCCTACCGAAGCAGAGGCAAAAATATCACTGCGGCAGCGTATTTCACCAAGGGGAGTGCCCGGCAGGTTGTGCAATGAAAACAGGTAATCGGGTTTCAGCTCCCTGAATTTTTTGTCATTAAGCACCTTCAATGCCCCTGTCCCGGTTTCTTCCTCGGGTTGATACAGTAATATGACTTTTCCTTTTTCCGGTGGATCTTTATGCAGCAAGGCAGCCATGCCGGCGATCATTGCCATGTGACCATCATGTCCACATTTGTGGGCTTTTCCGTCATATACAGATTTGTGATCAAATGTGTTTATTTCCTGAATGGGCAGCGCATCCAACTCGCTGCGGAACATGGTCACCGACCCTTTCGTTTTACCGTTGAAAACAAATGCCAGGCCATATGTCCCTATGTTTCCTATTATTTCATCAGGGTGAAACTGTTCTATGAAATCAACCAATCGCTTTGCTGTCTCCTTTTCTTCACCCGACACTTCAGGATATTTATGAAGGTCTTTCCTGAAATCAATTAACTTATGTAACAATTTACCATCCATTTAAACTAATGTCTTAACAAATTAATTTCGCAACATTTTTAGATACAGTTACAAAACACAAATTTCAAATAAATCTCAATGAACAAAATACAAATGACCAAAACAAACCAAAAACTGTATTCTGTTTATTATTTGAGTTTTTGATTTAGTTTAGAATATCGTTTTGAGCAAAGTAAGCAGTTGGCAATTGGCAAAATATTTCCCTCTTGCTTGTATTTTTCAGAAATCTCCACCATTCTAAAATCACCTGTCATATTTTTGTTTTTTATAACTTGCTAACTGCCAACTGCTTTCTTTGTTTTAATAACATAATGCAATCCAAAAAACAGCAATGCAGACAACGATATTCCAAAAACATTGGCATCCAAACCACAAGGCAAAGATGGTAAAAATGTCAAAACGACGGTTAATGTTCCGCCGCCAATCATCGCAAAAATTGCCGCTACGGGTTCAGGCTTTTTAAAGATTAAAGCACCAATCACAGGCAAAAATAAGCCTGACACCATGAACGCATACGAATACAACATCAGCTCTAAGACATTTTTCAAATTCAATGCTATCATTATTGCCACTACTCCAATGGCCAATGTGAGTATTTGTGATGCACGGAGCAAAGCTTTCCCTTTCAAATCGACTTTAAAAATTTTCATACCGATATCGCTGAGCAAATTTCCCGATGCTGCCATCAAACAACTATCAGCTGTTGACATGATGGCTGAAAAATACGCAGCCATCATCAGGCCCATTAATCCAACCGGGAGGGTATTCCTAAGCAGAATGGGCAGGCCCATTTCTACATCCACATCACTACCAAAGTCATATCCCCATTCCAGAAACATGCCGTTTTCAAACGCTACACGTGCAAAAAGACCAAGGACTACACCCATAAATGCCATAAAAGGATATTCAAAAACGCCGGCAATGTACCAGGCTTTTTTGGCTCTTTTGGCATCGCGGGAAGCATAGATGCGCTGGTATAGTGTCATGCCAACAAACCAGATGGGTAAGATGGTAACAAGCCATTTCACAGCCCTTTGCCAGGTAATGTTGTCAAACTGCAAAAATTGGTCGGGCAATGTTTCGCGTATAGCACTCATCCCTCCAACAGCATTGTATCCAATAGGTATGCCTATCAGGGTTAATCCCAAAATAAGGACTATCCACTGGACGGTATCTGTGTATATGACGGCTTTTAATCCGCCCATGACGGTATAAACCACGGCTATCGCTCCCATGATTATCAATGCCCAGGTCATGTTTAAATCCACAAAAGTTGCAGATGCCAGTTTAGCGCCTGCCAATATCTGAGAGCTTGAAAAACCGATGTATCCAATCCCTGAAATAATCCCCGCCAATAAGGCCACACGTTTATCGTAGAAAAAATTCAGCATTTGTGGGAAAGTGTGAAAATTGTGTTTTAACCCAAGTTTATAAGCCACAGGGACAAGAAATACGGCAGACAGCCATGCACCAATAAGGCCGGTAAACAACATCCAGGAACCGGAAATCCCAATGGCAAAGCCCAGGCCACCCAGCCCGATGCTAAATCCACCACCGACATCAGTGGCAACCACGGATAAACCAACGTGCCAATGCCCCATTGAACGTCCACCCACGTAATAATCATCAGATGACTTGTTGCGCTTTAAAAAATAATAGCCAATGCCCAACAAGGCGATCATGTACACAATGAAAATGCTTAAGTCAATCCAGTTCATAGTGTCATTTTTTTGTAAAAATAGACATCACAAGGTATAATTCAAAACGCAGGGTGTTGATTGAGGGATATTTTACACTTTCGTTAATTTTTTTACCTTTACTTTTTTATGAAACAATTTATTCAGGCAAACCGGATTGAATGCTTTGTTGTTTTTAGTTTATTAACAGCCTTTTTTCTGTATTGGTTTGCTTTTGATTTCATGCGTTGGAACCAGTTTGACAGTCCCAGCTTTATTGGTGCTTCACGATTACTTTTTGGCCTGGAAGGTAGTTTTGATTTTCAATCCCGCATAACAAAACCTTTAGTTCTTTTGCTACCTGGGTTTATGGAATGGGCTTGTAATATTCAACCGCAAACCACTTTTATTTTACAGAACAGCATACTATTTTTTCTGACAGGGTGGTTTATGTATCAAAATTTACTGCTGATTTTCAAGGAAAAACATCTTGCTTTGACAGGGTTCCTCGCATTTATTACCTGTCAGTCATTTGCGATCTATTCACTCATGGTACTATCTGATATCGCAGGGTGGTTTTTCATTGTGATTGGTATTAACCTAAGTGTCAGATATTTAAAAATCGCCAATAAAACCAGGCAAGGTGTAATTATAGCTTTGCTTATGGGATTGGGTGTCTTTGCAAAAGAAAGTGCGGTAATCGGAATGATATTTTTTCTTTCAGTTGTAATGATTGATACAGATTCCCTACGACATAAAATAAAAAATATGGTGACTTACGGTCTCGTATTTTTATTTTTTACTGGGATACTTTTAACAGCAGTCCATTGGCAATACGGAGACAATATCTTAGCCCGCATCAATGAAGCACATATGGTAACAGAAAATGACAGCTTCCAGTTATCGAAACTGTGGCAGTTTTATTTTGTTATTGATGTTTACTGGTTTATTTTTTTTATTGGGGTGTTGCTATTTCTGCGAAATTTTAAAAAAGCAAAATACACACCCCTTTCTGCTAGTCTGATTGCCTTACTGATTAGCATCCTTTTTTTACCGTTATGGCCGTATTTTATTGACAGGATATTATTTATGATAGCTCCACTATTAATTATCATTGCTACATACGCACTTAGCCTGTTTTCGAAACCTTCAAGAATAGTGCTTATAGTGAGCGGTGGAATAATCAACATATTAACACATTGGCTCAGATACAAACATCATATCCCCGGGTTAGTTGAAACTGGAATACTGTCTTATGGCTTTTTAATTTTTGTAATGGCTCTGCTACCTGTAAACCGACGACAGTTTATATCCTTTTTGTTTACGGATTCAAACAAGTTAGGTCAAGATAGTTAAAGCGTATTTTTTTTATATTCGAGTCGTTAACAAAAGACAAGCAAATCTTCAAAACTGATGTGCGTTGTATCGTATCACAAAAAAAATCCTCTCTACGCCGTTATTTTTACCCTTTTGAACTAAAATAATTTTTTTCAGCTTCCAGGCTAAGATATGGGTGTTGTTTCTCCAGGTTTTCGATTACCCGGAGCTGTGCTAGTGCAAATTGTTTTGCTTCTCTGCTTTTTGGGAAAAGCATTTTGTGTTGGCAAGCTGTGTGAAGTTTTTTGAGTTCCTGATTAAGTTTTTTCGTATTGTCATCAAAAAAAGTTTCGGAAAAACGCTCCCACAGGTAATCAACGGCTTCAGGGGAAGGGTGTGTTAAGTCACGGTCATAAAAGCGGTAATCCCTCAGGTCATCCATCATGATTTCATAAGAAGGAAAGTAACTTACCTGTGTAAATTTGTTTTCCAGTGCTTCAGCTGCAAGCAAAAGTGCTGCTTTACTCCGTTGATTTTCCACAAACCCGTCTTTCAGATGACGCACCGGTGATACTGTAAATACTATTCGCATGTTTGGATTTTCTTCTATAATTGCATTCAAGCAGGATGAATAATCCATAACAATGCCATTTACCGTCAGTTTTTCCCTGGTAAATTCCCTTGCCGGCTGTTTATGGCAGTTTGCTACCGTTTCGCCCGTTGCATTTAAGCGGTACACAAAAGATGTTCCCCAGGTAATAAACAATACATCAGTTTTTTGAAAGTGTTTTTTTGCTTGATCAAAAACTTTTATGATGCTATTTGCTGCCATCGTTTTATCCGGATGCGAAAAGCTGCCATGAAACCGGTAGTCAAACCACAGTTCACCGCTTTTGTGCAATTCAGGCACAATATCATTGTGTAATATCCGCCGGATGTGATCAGCTATTACCACCGGATTGTACAATACACCAAAGGGATTGGAAAAGGCATTGAATTTACGTTCCAGGCACTGTTCTCCAATGTTGTCAGAAAAACACGAGCCCAAAAACATCAGTGTGTGTTTATGATTTATCTTGAAACCAGCTTCAGGAATTTGTATTTTTGTTCTGAAATTCATAATCATGTGGTATTAATTTATAAAGGTATTAAAAATGCAAAAAACAATTGACATTTCGACACAAAAACATAATGAACTGATTGACATCACAGAGCATGTGCATGACTTCATCAGCGAAAGCGATGTTCAAACAGGCTGTTTGATGGTGTATGTGCAGGGCGCTACCGCAGGCATCATGATACAGGAAAACTGGGATAATTCGGTACAAACCGATGTCATCAGCATGCTTGACAAAATAGCTCCGCAGGGAGTATGGCAACACGATAACATTGACAACAACGGCGCAGCACATCTCAAATCCGGTTTGATTGGCCCCTCAGAAAGCATCCCGGTAATCAATGGGAAAGCCGGCCTCAGCACATGGCAAAATGTATTTGTTTGTGAATTTGACGGCCCGAGAAAATCCCGGAAAATTGTACTAACTTTGCACAAATCACGTTAGGAAATTATCTATGAAATTTATACTCATAGTCATTGGTGTAATATTGGGTTTCCGCCTTTTGTTCAGGTTTGTTATCCCTTGGTTTTTAAAACGGAAAATCAATAAAATGCAGGATGAATACAAGCAAAATCAAGATACCCGGCACAAACAGGATAAATCAGAAGGTGAAGTGACCATAGAAAATATTCCCAAAGACCGGAAATCAGGCACGAAGAAGAGGAAAAAGCATGACGATGAGGAATACACTGACTATGAAGAAATTGATTAAAACCGAAGCATGAAAATTTTAAGGCGTTTTCTGTATAAAAAAATGGGGCTTGAACGCTATTTGCGTTTTGTCAGCAAATGGTATATCCGCCTGGTGGACATTGGCTTTTTTAAAAAGAAACATCCTGAAATACATCACTTGCCGGAGATTATCAACGAAGGTGACATCTGCATTGACATCGGTGCCAATCTGGCTTATTACACGGTGTTCATGGCTAAGATGACAGGCAACAGCGGTAAAGTTTACGCTGTAGAACCTGTGCCTTTATTTCGGCGGATATGGAAGGAAAACGTTTCACGTAAACGCCTTCGTAACGTTGAAATGTTACCTTATGCGCTGGGTGAATCCGAAAAAACAGTTGACATGGGTATGCCTGCCCCTGATGGTATCGTTCATCACGGTATGACCAAAATTGTACAGGACAACAACAAGGGTTTTCACGCCCGTTTCAAAGCGGAGATGAAAGTCCCTGATAAGCTTTTTGCTGATATCCCGCGCATTGATTTTATTAAAATTGACATTGAAGGCTATGAATACCCGGTTTTGCAACACATGTTAACAACCATCCGCAAACACCAGCCCAACCTGCAAATTGAGATGTCAAAAAACAGGGATAAGATCTTTGAATTGTTTGAAAGCGAAGGGTACCTACCTTATGTTTTGGTCGGGGGTATTCTTATTCCTGCGGGGAATGAGGCCAGACAACACCATAAGGGGGATTTTTATTTCCTGCCGCACCGGACGTGAAATATTTTCTGTTTCCAACTGTTTCTTTTTTTTGTATATTTGATTGATATTTGATGAAATAAGGCTGGCGGCATAATGAAAAATTAATGAGAATCAAATGGTACATATTCAGCATATTGGTATTATGTTTCACCGATACAATCATGGCTCAGACAACACCAAAATACAGCAATGAATTTTTAAACATAGGTGTCGGTGCGCGTTCACTGGGGATGTCAGGAGCGGTTGTTGCTTCTTCATGGGATGTCACAGGTACTTATTGGAATCCTTCAGGGCTGCTTGCCATTGACAACGACATGGAAATAGGGTTGATGCATGCTGAATATTTTGCAGGGGTAGCAGGTTATGATTTCGGGGCTGCAATATACAGGCCGGACAGCAACTCTGTGATTGGCGTCAATCTCATTCGCTTTGCCGTTGATGACATCCCCAATACCCTTGAACTCATTGACAACGACGGAAACATTCGCTGGGACAGGTTGTCTTCATTCTCCGCATCCGATGTGGCTGTATTGTTATCCTACGCTCAGCATACCAATATTGACAACCTGGATGTAGGTGGCAATGTAAAAATCATAAGGCGTAAAGCCGGGGATTTCGGTGGTTCCTGGGGGTTTGGAGTGGATTTTTCAGCTACCTATAACCTCAAAAACTGGCATTTCGCAGCCATGGCTAAAGATGTTACATCCACCTTCAACGCATGGACATTCAACCAGGAACTGCTTGAAGACACATGGTTTGAAACGGGAAATTATTTGCCCGAAAGCAGCCTGGAAATTACATTGCCTTCGGTCACGCTGGCTTTTGCCAGGCATATACCGGTTGTAAATAAATTTTCTGCCCTTGCTGAAATTGACCTGTTTACCAGCTTCGACGGGAAAAGGAATACCATGATAAAAACCGATATGATCAGTGTTGACCCCCGCGCTGGCATAGAGTTTGCTTACGATAACCTGGCATTTTTAAGGGTTGGCACAGGCGGTTTTCAGGAAATCCCACTGGAGGACGGCACAACATACAACATGCAATTTGCAGTGGGAGCAGGCTTTAAATTCCGTGGTGTAAGCATAGATTATGCACTCAGCAACCTGGGGAACAGTAACAACTTTTATTCTCACGTTATATCATTGAATTTCCGTTTTGATACAAACAAACAACAAGCATCAAAATCCAGTTTCGATGGGTAAAAAACATACATACAGGCATGTGTTTATCGTACTGATATTTTGTATTGGTTTGATCAGGCCATCTTTATTCGCCCAAGAATACGGCAATGAATGGATCAATTATGACCAGGAATATTACCGTATTTCCGTTACCGAAGATGGTATGTATCGCATCCCTTACCAGGAACTGGTAAGCAGCGGTTTTCCTGCCGGATCAATAGACCCTCGCTGGATACAATTGTTTTACCAGGGAGAGGAACAACCCATTTACATCAAAGGTGAAGGAACAAACGGGATTTTTGATCCCAACGGATACATTGAATTTTACGGCAAACGTAACCGTGGCTATCGGGATACCATTATGTTTGACGAACCCGGAAACTGTATCAATCCGGACCATTCATTGTTTACCGATACCTCCTCCTATTACCTGACATACAATAATTCCATCAACAACCTTCGTATGAGTAATGAAACGGATAGTGACTTTGGGGCATACAGCAGTTATTTATCGCCATGGTGTATTAAACATATACGGGAAAATTACACAAACAGCTATTATATTGCATCGAGAAAAAGCCTCTACAGCAGGTCGGAGGGATGGCTTGATAACGCAACCATTACACTGGAAAACAGCCGCACTAAAACCTTAAATTTATCCGGACTGGCAAGCAGCGGTGCAAACGTTGATATTGAGCTGGCCGTAGCAGGCACACCCGCCAGTGAAATAATTTCTTATATCCCGCATCATCTTAAAGTAAGTTTCCTTGGCGAAACCCGCATTGATGAACAATATACAGGCTATGATTTTATTCGCAAACATTTTTCATTTGCGCCCGGGGATGTCACTGAAAGCATCAGCTTTACTTTTTCTTCCAACGATACACAGGCGCCCCAGTATTATGATAATAACAAAGTTTCCTATATAGGCATCAAGTACCCCCGAACGTATAATTTTCCCTCAACCAATGCATATGAATTTTATTTAAAACCCGGAAGTGGAGATAAAGACCTTTTGGAAATTACCGGTTTTGGAACAACCGGTGACATCAGGCTTTATGATCTTGACCAGGGAAACAGAATTGAAGTCACCATTGACGGAGGCACTCTCAAAGCGTTGGTTCCCAACAATGGTACCACGCGTCAAATGATCCTGTGTAATGACAATGGATACAAACAGGTACATGGCATTGCTTCTGTAACCCCGAATGCAAAATTTACGGATTATACGTCCATAAACAAAGATGCAAATTACCTTATTATTACCCATCCGGATTTGTTGGAGGCAGCAGAAGCTTATAAATCTTACCGCATCAGCTCAGGCTACAATGCCGAAGTATATAACATCAATGAATTGTATGATCAGTACGCTTACGGCGTGAAAAAACATCCTTACGCTATCCGGAATTTGGTTGCCCATTATACCGGCATTAACGGAACAAGGCCACAACATTTGTTTTTACTGGGAAAAAGCCTCAAAACACACGTAATCCGCAAAAATCCTGGTTTATATGCATCCTGCCTGGTACCAACTTACGGATACCCGGGGTCGGATATAGTTATTACAGCCCGTTTGGGGGATTCAGAATTTGAACCGTTTGTGCCTACCGGCCGGCTGGCAGCACGCAATGAAGACCATGTCTATGATTACCTGAACAAGGTTATGGAATATGAATCCAACCCTTTGGCCTTGTGGATGAAAAACATATTGCATTTTGGTGGTGGAGAAACTTCCTCAGAACAGGAAAATTTTGCCAATTACCTCCAGGGATATGAGGAAATTATAGAAGATACATTGTTTGGTGGTTTTGTGCATACGTTTTTGAAGAATTCTTCAGAACCCATTCAGATATCTACTTCTGATTCTGTGCGTGATCTTATTAATAACGGTGTTACCATGATGACTTTTTTTGGCCATGGTTCAACCACAGGCTTTGATCAAAACATTGATTACCCTGAAAATTATAACAACACCGGAAAATATCCTTTTATTTTTGCCAATTCATGTTTTTCAGGAGATATACATATTACAACCAATAAAAGTATAAGTGAAAAATGGGTTTTAATACCGGATAAAGGAGCCATTGCATTCATGGCTTCGGTAGGGCTGGGTATCCCTTCTTATCTTAATCAGCACGCCGACAAACTCTATAAGAACATTGCATATCATACTTATGGTCAACCACTGGGTGTTCAGCAACAGGAGGCCATACGGCTTGCACAACAGGGGAATCTTAATGATCAGCGCCTGGAAGCGATATGCCAGGACATAATCCTCCACGGGGATCCTGCGTTGCGCTTGAATTATGCCGATCTTCCCGACCTGGTTATGAAAAGCAGCGGGATAACGCTGAATCCCCCCGAAATCACTACCGTTCAGGATTCTTTCAGGGTGAATATTTACATGACAAATCATGGGCAAGCTTTTACAGATACCTTTATTGTGCGTACAACCAGGGAATATCCGGATTATAGCGTTGATGAATATGAACATGCCGTACAAGGTTGTTTTTACGATCAGAGCTTCCAAATTAAAATGCCTGTAGATCACAGTAAAGGTGCAGGATTAAATAAAATATTCGTTTACCTTGATTTTTACGATCAAATCGAAGAAATTTCGGAAACAAATAACGATGCCGGTTTGCAATTTCTTATTAAAACGGGTGAAGTGTATCCTGTATATCCTTATGAATACGCTATTTATCCCGATAATACTGTAACCCTGAAAGCCTCAACGGGTGATCCTTTTATTGGTGAAGCGGAATTTCTTTTTGAAATGGATACAACCGATCTGTTTAACAGCAACCTGGGAGCGCCTATGTATTCCGGGCAGGTAACGGGAACAGGAGGGGTGATTACCTGGCACCCACCGGCAACACTTTCCGATACCACCGTTTATTACTGGCGTGTTGCAGCCAATCACCCGGTGCCGGATTCCATAAGCTGGCGGGAGTCTTCTTTTATCTATATTCCTGGAAAAACCGGTTGGTCGCAGGCACATCCTTTTCAGTTTAAAAAGGATGACTATGCTTTCATCAACATGAACAGGGAAGAACGCCGATTTGACTTTATCGAAACGCCAAAAACACTAAAGTGTCATAATATTGGTACTCCCGGTTCCTCCGATTTTCAATATATACGCTTTACAATTGACGGTGCTATGAATAATGGGAATGGAGACGCAGGTTCATGCGGAGTTAGCAGTGCAATGATAATAGCAGTAATTGATCCTGTTACGTTAAAAGCATGGCCGGCAAACGTTGCAGATTATGGCCAGGCAAATTATCCAATATGCCAGGAAATGAATCGTCCACAAGGGTTTTTTGTGTTTCATTCCGCAAATACGGAGAGCCGGCAGAATATGATCAATATGATCAACAACCATGTCCCTGACGGATATTACATTTTGGCATATTCCTTCCGCAGCGGAAATTTTGAGAATTGGGCCGAATCGGAATACGTCTGCTTTGAAAACCTTGGAGCTTCACATATCAGAGACCTTGATAATCTGATCCCTTATATTTTTTTCAGTAGAAAAGGTGATTCTCAATCGGCAGTTGAAAAATGGGGGAATACTACCAATGATGTAATTGAACTTGAATATGATATGTACACTGATTTCAATTACGGTACCATTACAAGCACACCGGTAGGCCCGGCGCAGGAATGGCAATCAATACACTGGTATCAGGAACCCGATGAACCCGCTAATGACAGTTCGCTGATTGAGATTTTATTTTACGATCCGGTAACCAACAGCACTGAAGTATTTGATACGCTGTTCCCGCCAACATACGATATGTATAACCTCCACAATTATATTGATTATGAAGAACATCCGTTGCTTAAACTGAATTTCTGGACGCGTGACGACAGCACGTTAACACCAGGGCAATTGAAAAAATGGCAACTTATGTTTGAGGGCGTTCCCGAAACAGCCATAAACCCTTCCGATGGCTTTTATATTTCTGGTGATAGCATCACGCAGGGTGAAACATTGCAATTTTCCCTTGCTACCAGAAACATCAGTCCGTATGATATGGACAGTTTGCTGGTAAAATATTGGCTGCAAACCGGAAACAATCAAATCACTCAGGTGAAAGAACACAGGCTGGCTCCACACCCGGCAGGAGATATTGCCATTGATACCGTAAGCTTTGATACGCATGAACTTAGTGGATTGAATTCTGTCTGGATTGAATACAACCCTGCCGTTGAAAGCGGTAATTATGATCAGCCCGAACAATACCATTTCAACAACATTGCCCAATACTATTTTTATACCGAATCAGATAATGCCAATCCTGTACTTGATGTCACCTTTGACGGCATACATATTCTTGACGGGGATATCGTATCTGCTGAACCGGAAATACTGATCAGCCTTAAAGATGACAACCCGTTTCTGCCGCTCAGTGACACAAGCTTATTTAGGGTGTATCTTACAGACATGCAAACCGGAGCAGAACAACGCATTTATTTCCGTGACAGCATGGGCAATGAAGTGTTGCAATTTATTCCGGCAGAATTACCGGACAACAAAGCAAAAATTCTGTACAAACCTGTATTTACCAAAGACGGAAATTATCAGTTGCGTGTTCAGGCAACTGATGCAACTGGCAACGAGTCTGGGGATTACGATTACGTCATTTCTTTTGAAGTGATCACGGAATCAAGCATTACCCATGTACTGAATTACCCTAATCCTTTTTCAACTTCCACACGCTTCGTGTTTGAGTTGACAGGCAGTGTTGTTCCCGATGTATTCAGAATTGAAATATACACCGTTACCGGTAGGCTTGTCAAAGTCATAGAAAAAGTCGAACTCGGTTCTATTCATATCGGACGAAACATTACTGAATATGCCTGGGATGGTCGAGATATGTATGGTGATCAATTGGCAAACGGTGTCTATTTTTACCGGATAAAAACAGAAATCGCCGGTGAAAGCATTGAACATCGTTCCAATGAATCAGACAAATTTTTCAAAAAGAACATTGGTAAAATGTACCTCATGCGATAAAATTTATCCTGAAGTTTAAAGGAGAGGTTATTATCTTTTTCGATGTTTATCAACATATCACCAAAGGTTTGACATATGTTATGTTTTGATTCTTAAAAAACATGTATTTTCGCAGTCGATAAATAATTAATAAACGTTTT
>CAZGPW010000065.1:0-6049 GCA_964527535.1 uncultured Bacteroidales bacterium | reverse complement strand
TGTGAAAGAACCATAAATCCCCGAGTACAAAATATCATCGTAAACACCAAGTGCCCAGCAATAGGAGGTGTATGGTTCACAGGTGTGAAACGTTTCCCCATTGTACTTAAGCAGATTTCCCATGTATGGATCATCATCAAACCAAAACTTTCCGCCAACATATAAACTGTCATGGTATTCCATTAGGTGTGTGATATCACTCTGAAAATTAAAAATCCCTTCGTAAACTCGTTCCCAAACGGTATCCTTCCACACGGCAAGATTTTCAATCTCGTCATGGGTTGTAACGTTATTAAAAGTGCCTCCCATGTATAGTTCGCCATCGTATATGTAGAGGGATTTGCCTGTACAGCATTCATCAATCCCTGGTAATGTATAATAATTTACACTGTCCCACCCCACCGCAACATTACTGTTTATTAAAGGTATTGCTTCACTAAAGTTTCCAGTAAGGATTAATGTATCATTATACTGAATGAAATCATGAATCGTTAAATTGGGAAATTCTTCCGGTAATGTACCTGGCAAAGTATCCCAACTTTGACCATTTGTTTTAAAAATGGATAGTGAATAAATGAGCCCAAAAAGTAACGATATTTTTATGTAATAAAGGATTCTTTTCATTTTCTTACTGTTTAATAAATTTTACATTCTTTTGAGTTCCATCTTCAAATACAAAATTAATATGATATAAACCCGGAACTATTTCTTTTGTGTTTAAGGTGTATAATGATTTAAGGCCATCCATTACATCATCAAAGATCATTCTACCTGTATTATCCAACACACTTAACCTGATTTTTTGTTTTTCTGAACAATGGTATGGAATATACAATTCATCAACACAAGGTATCGGAAAAACATTGCCAATTTGACAAACGCTTTCCACAGGTGTTTGTTGTATGGGCGGTGAGGATTTCATTGACGTTTCGGAATAGTCGCAGGGTTCAAATTCCCGGTCGTACAACATGGACAAAAGATTGCGTGAATAAGCGTTTACAACACCATAAGCACAATCGGCAGCCATGGATTCAATGAAGATCATATCGGAGCGGGATATTTCATACAGGGATTTTTCCTCTTCACGCAGGGTGAGCAGAATATCCATGTAGTGCTGCCACAAACTGTCAATTTCGGTTTCCACCGGATAATCATTTAACAGGCTGCGGCATTGCTGCAGGGAATCCTCCTGGTAGTAGTAAGTCAACAACAGGTTTTGATTGTGCTTGTTGTTTTCTATGGTTGTCATGGTGGTGTTTTTTACAAATATACGGAAAAATTGGATAGGATTGGAAGTGTACTTTTGTCATGATCCCGAATGCTTTCGGGAGCAAAAATCCCGCCAAAAGCGGTTATGATGCGTGTTTTACCACCGGATTACGGTCGGTAAACCTCCCTTATCCGGGGCTATTCATGTTTGACCCCGTTCGGGGTCGGGGGTTTGAGCCACCTGGGAGATATTCCATTAATACCTTATACAAAGCATTGGAAAAAATTCTTTTTTTATAATGGGTGACAGGTGGTAATCACGAATACCCCGCCAGCCAATCTCCACCAACTGACCACGAAGTGGTCAAACACGAGTAACCACGGGTAAAACCCGTGGTATGACAGCCATCCCACCCCGTAGCTTTTGGCGCTGATTTTGCCGCGAAACCCGCAAAATCTGTGACAAAAGCGATAGATTAGCCGGCTCCCGCTTAGTATTTTGATATGCAGCCAAACCGCACAACAGGTTATATCCCGTATTCGCTAAGCAAAAGTTTTCAGGTCAGATCATAAATATAATCCCATACATGTTGGTGGGCTATGCCTTTGTCGTTATGCAGGAGAATGTCATCCATGCTGATCACATATTTTGGCAAATTGTCGTCGATTTTTTCCAACGCACCAATTTCGCGTTGTATTGTGTTTTGTGAATCCATCACATAAGTTACTTGTATATAATGTCTATCATCTTCCTTTTCTGCAAAAAAATCAACTTCAAAATTCTTTTCTGATATCAGGGATATGTTGTTTCCTGCCATTTTCAAATGCATATACACCACATTTTCAAGCATAGAGCCAACATCAGCGGTCAAACTGGGGTACAAATAATTTTTAAACCCAAGGTCATTAACGAAATATTTCTTTTCTCCTCCTAAAAAGGATTTTGTCTTTTTTGAAAATCTGCGCGCCTCATGAATAATAAAACACTCCTGCATGTATGAAATATACTGAGCGATAGTGGAATAATCAACTTTCCGGTTTTTACTTTTAAAGTATTTCATAATGGAAGGAACAGACGTCAGGTTACCTACATTATGAAGGAGGAACAGAAAAATATCCTCCAGTAAAACGTAATCCCGGATTTTATGCCTGTGCATAATGTCTTTAAGTAAGATTGTGTTTTTCAGGGATTGAAAGTAATGGATTACGGTATCTTTTGATGATAAATTGAATATTTCCGGTAAACCTGATGTGCTGAGGTATGTAATAAAATTTTGTTTGTTGTTTTCCTGATCATTTATGGCAAGGTATTCTTTGTATGAAAATGGAAACATTTCGATACGGATATACCGTCCGGAAAGCAAACCGGCCATTTCACCGGATAAAAGGTTTGAGTTTGAACCTGTGATGATGATTTCGTAATCTTTTACAGGATGCTGAGCCAGGGAAACGATTATTTTTTCCCAGTTGACAATATTTTGCACTTCATCTATTAGTAGATATATTTTGCCTTTTGGCTTGTATCTTGATTCATACAGGCTGATGAGTATGGATAAGTCATTTGCTGTCCGTATGTTTTCAAACTCAAACATTTCCATGTTCAGATAAAACATGTTTTTACCTGCAATCTTTTTTTCTCTCAGCAATTTGTTCATTAATTGTCTTACCATCACGCTTTTTCCTGTCCTGCGTTGACCTGTAATTACTTTAATGAGCTTATTGCCAAGCGCGTTCCACAGCTTTGAATTATACGTTTCACGTAAATAGCCAACCTCGAATTCAGGCGTTGAATCCCAATAATTTATACTGCGTAAATAAGCTAATTCTTTTTCCATACAAGATTCGTTTATAAACAATACATTTGCAAAAGTAACAAAAACATTGGATATAACCTATTATTAAGAAAATAATATCAAAAATTTGGACATATTCTAATTTTCGTGCCGGCTCTCGCATAGCAATTAACGGTACAGATTTCACCGGCGGTTATTCATATTGAAGCCAGTTCGGCACTGCTCACTTCGGCAGGCTTACTTCGACAAGCTCAGCACATCGCAGCACATCGCATTCGGGCTTCTTTGACAAGCTCCCGCAAGGGGAATTAGCGGCGGCACAAGCCCGGGCCTAATCGCTAAGCGAGAGCCACCTTCCGGGCAGCAGCGTCGGTGTCGCTCTAAGCAACGCCGACGCTAACTCGGGGTGAGCAGCTTGTACAGGCTTAAAACCTGTGATACCAAAACTTGGGGCAACGCCCCAAGTGATACAAGCTCCAGCCGTAAGCAGGCTGAAGGCCTGCGATAATCACCGGTTCAGGCTCATTCATTCATCCTCCGGCTCAAAGTCGGGGGATGAATATATGACCAGGCTTAGCGATAACTAAAAAGAAAGCCGGTTTTCACCAACTGACCACGAAGTGGTCAAATATGGATTACACCACGGGTGCAACCCGTAGTGTGATAACCCCCCACACAGATAGCTTTTGGCGGAAAATTTGCTTTTACTGCAAATTTTGTGACAAAAGCGGATTGAACCCACAGTAGTAGTAGGTGGTGTTCTCTTTACGCAGCCCGACGGAGCCGGATTACCCTGCCGGCGGAGATGGCTGTGTTCTGCAGTATTGCAAAAACAGCCATCACCGGTGGCCGGTAGCAGGCGGAGGCGGAGAGCATGTTACTAAAGGATACAATGTCCCCGCTGCCATAAAAATCTTGATTCGAAAGAATTATTAGAAGGCTCAGCAAAAAACAGATAACATTTATTAAGTTTGAAGGCAAAATGAAATAAGCATAATCATTTTTATCGTTATTGAAATAATAGTGCAATGCTCGCTGAACACTTGAAATATCGGTTGCAAAACCTGGTACCGGCGTACCAGCAAAAAAAATATTTGCTGGCTTTGAGTGGGGGCGTTGACTCTGTTGCCCTCCTGCATGCTGCACATGAATTGGGTTTAAACGTAATTACAGGGCATTGTCATTTTCATTTACGTGGCACTGAGGCCGATAGTGATGCAGAATTTTGTGAAAAATTATCTGCGGAAATGGATTATCCTTTTTTTATCCGGCATTTCGACACAAAAAAGGAAGCTGAAAAACGGGGAATATCCATACAAATGGCTGCACGTGAATTGCGTTATGAATGGTTTGAAGATTTGGCTAAACAAGAAGCCTGTGATTACATTTTAATAGCGCATAACCAGGACGATGTGGCGGAAACATTACTCATCAATCAAATCCGTGGTTGTGGGATTCGCGGTTTATCCGGGATGCCGGAAAAAAACGGGAAGATCATACGGCCGTTTTTGGATGTATCACGGTTTGAAATAAACCATTGGTTAGAAAAGCACGGGTATCTGTGGCGTGAGGATTCAAGCAATGAAGAAACCACATATTTACGCAATAAGATCCGGCATGATGTGTTGCCTGAGATGGCAAAAATACACCCCGATGTAAAAGCCATCATGTACAGGAATGCCGAACGTGTTCAACGCTCAGTTGCTGTGTTTGACAGTTTACTGGACAGGATACAACGTGAAATATTCACAGAGAACCAGGATCATATTGTCATCAACACCCAACATGATGCAGTCACCATGAATTTGCTGTATGAGTTGCTGCGTGATTATGGCTTTAATTACAATCAGGTAAGGGATTTATATTCAGGCAATACATCCGGTAAATACGTTGAAACAAAAAATTATAAATTGTTTTCAGACAGAGGCCGGTGGATTATGCAAATAATAAGTCACAGTGATCAACAACTAGAATATTCGATAAAAAACAAAAAGTTTTCAATTGAAGTTCCAGTGGTTATGTATGGTGATGTTGTTGATGCGGATGATCTTACAATTAATCGTGATAAGGCCGTGGCACAACTGGATGCGGATAAAATTGAGTTGCCAATGGTATTAAGGCGTTGGAAACACGGTGACAAATTTGTTCCGTTGGGCATGAGTAATTTTCAGAAATTGAGTGATTTTTTTGTCAACCGGAAATTGGGTTTGCACGAAAAACAAAACCAATGGATACTTTGTTCCGGAAAAGACATTGTTTGGGTACTTGGTATGCAAATTGATGAACGGTATAAAGTAACCGGGAAAACCAAAAATGTTGTTGTAATACATTACATTGCTAAAGCATAATAATGAATGCCAGGCATATTTTTATTAACGTAAATGAATTGATACTTTTGTTCCGG
Source organism: uncultured Bacteroidales bacterium (assembly GCA_964527535.1). Taxonomy (GTDB): domain Bacteria; phylum Bacteroidota; class Bacteroidia; order Bacteroidales; family ML635J-15; genus JAQIBY01. The sequence goes on along the minus strand of CAZGPW010000065.1, from coordinate 643 downwards.
AAAAGGAGAGGTGGCAGAGTGGTCGAATGCGGCGGTCTCGAAAACCGTTGTCCGCTTTATTTGCGGACCGGGGGTTCGAATCCCCCTCTCTCCGCAAGCCAAAAAGCCCTGACGATAGTCAGGGTTTTTTATTTCCCCGCATCCGCAAAAACTTGTTTTTGTCAGGATGCGGGGAAATAAAAAATACCGGGGTAACGCAGTGGAGCCGGCTTTTTGGCTTGACTGTCCCCCCTTTTGGGATCACGCGAGGCGATAGCCGAGGGTAATCCCTGTAGCCGTATAATTTTTAGGGTGTTGAATAATACCTCCCCGCATCCGCAAAAACTTGTTTTTGTCAGGATGCGGGGGAAATAAAAAATACCGGGGTAACGTAGTGGAGCCGGCTTTTTGGCTTGACTGTCCCCCCTTTTGGGATCACGCGAGACGTTAGTTGAGGGTAGTGCTGATGGAAAACTTGGTCACAAATGCATCCTTAGCAGGAAGCAAAGCTTTTACATTGGCATGACACTAATGGTTTTCAATTAGTGGGGGGATGTGGATTTTTTAGAACGGATTTTACTTACACAACCTCCTGGCTATCAACCATAAGCTTCATATTTTTTAACAAATGTAGCAACTAATCCATAATTTTTATCAACAATTA
>CAZGPW010000064.1:0-5424 GCA_964527535.1 uncultured Bacteroidales bacterium | reverse complement strand
AAGGTGGCAACACCCACAACACCGGTTCAGGTTCAGTGATGTTGATGACCTTCATGGTATATGCAGAAAAGCTGAACGGGCACAATAACTGTAACCTGGCACATTGCAAAGCTACGGCAATGCAATGTTAAAAGGGGACATCGTAAAAGATGATCCCCTTTACTGTTTTAGTCAGTTGGGGTTCTATACACGATTTTTTCCACTGCCATCTCATAACGGTTTATCATAGCACGCTAAACAAATCAGCCACTCCCCTTGTTACCTGTTTATAACCTTAAAAACAAAATAATATGGCTACATTGAACACTACCTACATGGGAATCCCGGTAAAGTCTCCGCTGATTATTGGAGCAAGTAAAATGGTTGAAAATACAGAAACATTGAAACGATTACAAGAACACGGCGCAGGTGCCATTGTATATAAATCCCTTTTTGAGGAACAATTGCACCTTGAAAACCTTGAAATGTCAGAGATCACAGATGAAATGGATAACCGGCATGCCGAAATGATTGATATGTTTCCAAATACTGAACACGCCGGGACACGGGAGCATATAATGAAATTTAAAGATGCACGAAAAACTCTGGATATACCACTTATTGCCAGCATCAATGCTGTTTATAAAGAAACATGGCCTGTGTTTGCCAAAGAAATGGAAGATGCGGGTGCTGATGGGCTGGAATTGAACTTTTACGCCGTTCCCAAAAATTTTGATAAAAGCTCAGATGAAATTGAAAAAGAACAGGTAGAAGTTGTGCATGAAGTGAAAAATAAAGTCAATATTCCGGTAAGCGTAAAACTCAGCCCGCAATATGCCAATATCCTGAATCTGGTGAAACGTATGGATGAAGCCGGTGCTGATGCATTTGTATTGTTTAACCGCCTTTTTGAACCCCAAATTGACCCCGACAAGGAGAAACATGTGGTAAAACTTGAACTCAGCACCCCCGGTGAGCATCGTCAGTCATTGCGCTTTGCAGGATTACTTTACGACCACATCAAAGCGGATGTTGTGAGTTCAGGAGGTATTTTTACCGCTGGCGATATTGCATCCATGATATTAGCTGGCGCCGATTCAGTACAAATGGTATCTGCTGTGTTTAAGCATAAACCTGAACATATAAAAACCGTCCTTAAAGACCTTGGCAAATGGATGGATAACCACGGGTACAAAAGCCTGGAAGATTTTAAGGGGAAGCTTTCTCAGAAAAATGTGTCTGATAACCGGATATACAAACGTGCCCAATACGTTGATCTCCTCATGAAAGCAGACCATGTCTTCAAAAAATACCCCATGCCCTGATCTGGTATGGAATGTGAATGATCTTTATGAGGGCGCCTTTTCGGTATCCGGCTTCTATCTCAGGTGCCGGTGCATGGGAGGCGCACCTCCGGCTATGAGCTTCCTCCGGTCGCTATGCCGGAGCGGCTTCTCCTGCATGCCCCGGCACCTGAGGATATCCGCCTCCTCCCGGGCGCACAAGCCAGTAAACAATCGTCAATACATTAAGTTCTCCCGCACATTTGGAATGATGTTTGATTAAAAGTACACGATGTTTTTTAAAAGTCAGACAACGAAATAAACTTTGATTTTGTTTTTAACACATAAGTTTTAGTAATTTTGTATTTCGTCTGAATAACAAAAAAATTTAGAAATTATGATAAGTAATAAAATGCGTTTATTGGGAATTCTATTCCTGTTGTTTGTGTGCACAGGTCTATCAGCACAAGGCTATAAAATTGAAATTCAAGTGGACGGGGTATCGGATACAACCATGCTTATGGGCCACCACTTTGGTACAAAAAAATACGTTGTGGACACAGCAATGGCTGACAGCAAGGGGCGAGCAGTGTTTGAGGGCGATGAGTCTTTAGACAGGGGGATTTACATCGTTGTGATGCCCTCAGAAAAAAATGCCTATTTCGAAATGCTCATCGGCGACGACCAAAACTTTTCCATCAAAACAGATACCGAAGATTTTGTCAACAGCATGAAAATCAAAGGGTCAAAAGCCAATGAAGCGTTTAACGAATACCAGCGAAAAATGTCTGACCTTCAGTCAAAAATCAGGGAGCATCAGTCCGCCCTTGACTCCCTGGATAAGGATTCTGAAAAGGCAAAAGAAATCAAAGATAAACTACGGGCAATAAGTGAAGAACGCAAAGCATACATGAAGCAGGTAGCAGCAGAAAATAAAGGAACATTGTTTGGTAGTATTATCAGTGCCATCCTCGAGCCCGAAATACCGGAACCCCCAAAAGATGAAGAGGGAAACATCACGGATTCCACATTTCAATACCGCTATTTGCGTGATCATTATTTTGATAACATTGATTTTTCAGAACCGGGCTTATTACGTACACCCATTTTAGAATCAAAAATTGATTATTTCTTCTCAAAAATGATGCCTCCGGTTGCAGATTCCATACGGCCTGTTGCAAATGACCTTATTGCTGAAGCACAGGAAGCCAATGATGAGGTTTTCCGGTACATGACCTCCCATTTGCTGAATTATTTCGAGACTTCCAAAGTCATGGGAATGGATGAAGTGTTTGTTGACATTGCAGAAAACTGGTATCTGTCAGGTGAAGCTGACTGGGCTGATTCTACCCTCGTTGAAAAAATCAGGGAGCGTGTCATAAAAATATCCCCTAACATACTTGGCAGGGTGGCCTCAGACATTCAAAAAGTGCCAACCTATGATGGACAGTTCGCCTCTTTACACAAAGTAGATGCCAATTATACAGTGCTCGTTTTTTATGAACCCCATTGCGGGCATTGTAAAAAAGTTGTTCCGCGTTTGTACGAATTATACCAGGATACATTGCAGGATGCCAATGTTGAAGTGTTTGCCATGTACACCCAGGTAAAAAAGAAAGAATGGGAGGAATTCATAGAAAAACATGAATTGTACGATTGGTTAAATGTCTATGACCCCTATGGAAGAACCGATTTCAGAAACAACTACGATATTTATTCCACGCCGGTGGTTTACATCCTGGATGAAGACAAAAAAATTATTGCCAAACGAGTAGATGTAGAACGTGTACCTGAATTTATCAAATATGATCATAAGCGAAAGCAAAAAGAAAAGAAAAAAGATAAAAATTCCGATGATGAATAAGCGTTTGCTTGTATCTTTATTTGTATTCTTTTTTGCTTTTATACAAACGGCAGAAGCCTACCTGATTAAAGTGCAAATATATGATCTGCCCGAACAAGTGTTGCGCCTGGGAAAACATTCCGGCCCGGATGTGTTTATTGTTGATACTGCGGTTACCGACACCAATGGGGTAGCCGTTTTTAGTGACAATGAAAAGCTTGAGCACGGCGTGTATTTTGTTGTTTTTCCGTCCGCTGCTTATTTTGATGTAATCATTGATGAAAACCAGGAATTCTTTGTCTCAACATGGCAGTTTCATATCCTCGATTCCCTCAGGCAGGAAGGTAGTTTTCAAAATCAGGCTTTTATTGATTTTCAAAAACGCATGGCCACTTTCAACAAGAGGGGAAATCAGCTTAGGGTGGAAAAAAAATTCCATGAACAGCGAAATGACAAGCAAGCCCTGGAACAGACTAAGCAACAACTTGCCAGTTTATCCGGTGAACGTAAACATTTTTACGACAGCATTGCATCCATGTTCGATGGTGTATTGCTGGGTGATATTGTCAAGGCGTTGATCCCGGTAACAGCGCCTCCTGATGTGAAAGCCATGCAAGGCATGTACCCTGAAAAATATTTCAATTGGTACGAAGACCATTTCTTTGATAACGTAAATTTTTCAGAACCCGGTGTGTTCAACACCCCGGAATACATTTTTCATCAGAAACTCCGGCAATATTGCCAATATTTCATCAACCGTGATCCGCAAAACAAAGAAGACGTGCAAAACATGATTGACAATTTGCTCAGCGACGCATCGGCCTCTGAAACGGCATATCGTTATGTGATTGGGTTCCTGGTTGATTATTACAATGATCCCGGTGCCATTGGAACAGAATGGATTCTGGTGTACTTGTACGATGAATATTTTAACAACAATAAAGTGCCTTGGGCTTCAGATGAAATAATGGCTATGCTTGAAAGCAGAGTTGAACAACGGCGCAATAATCTGGTTGGCATCGAAGCGGCTCATTTTAATTTGCCTGATCCGGATGGAAATGAACATCAAACAACCATCCCGGGTAAAGATTTTACCATATTGTGGTTTTGGGATGATGAATGCGAGGTGTGTATTAACCGAAGCAAACAATTGCTCGACGTTTATCCCGGCTTGAAGAAGAAAAACGCTGAAATTATTGCCATATTTCTTGGTGACAAGCGTGAAAACTGGTTAAACCTGATTGAAAAGCATGATTTTGACTGGATCAATGTCTGGAACACCGGTAATGAATATCAACTGGAGAAAAATTATGGCCTGCACAAAACGCCGCGAATGTTCATTTTGGATAAAAACGGCACCATCCGGGCTAAAGACATTGAACCCGGCAAAGTAGCGAAAACCCTGGACTACTTTAACACTAAAAACCCGGCATTGATGCAGGAATTTCAATTTAACTCCCCCAAAATGCAGGAACAGCGAAATTCAAAAAAATAATCTGGCTTGTAAACAAAAATGGGCTTATCCTGTTAACCTGTTACAAACTTTAAAACAAATAAAATTATGATGAAAAAATCAATCATTAATGCACTCAACGAGCAAATTCAAAAAGAAGGATATTCTGCCAACCTGTATCTTGCCATGGCTTCATGGGCTGAAACAGAAGGTTTCGATGGCATCACACAATGGCTGTATGCACAGGCACAGGAAGAAACAGAACACATGCTTAAGATCATTGGTTTTGTGAATGAACGGGGCGGCAAAGCTGTCATTCCTGCTTTTGAACAACCACCTGCTGAATGGAAATCGGTTAAAGAAATGTTTGACCAGGTACTCAAACATGAACAGTACGTTACCGAAAGTATCCATTCCATTATTCCGGTCATTGAAAAAGAAAAAGATTATGCCGCGTTGAACTGGATACAATGGTTTGTGGATGAGCAAATGGAAGAAGAATCCTCTGTGCAGGAAATCATTGACAAACTCAAGCTCATTGGCGATAAAAACCTTTACATGTTTGACCGCGATATCATGGGTATGCGGGCTGAAAACAGCGAAGAAGCATAAATAATTAAGTACATATTTAACAAAGAAAGAGCATCCTTTTTGGGGTGCTTTTTTTTGATTCATCCGGTTAATGCCTGGATTTGTAATAACGAGGTTCTACTGCAGATTTCGTGGAATATCTTACCAATTGCATTTCAAAATGATTAATTGAGATGTTTTGAAATTATTATATGCAGTCGTTGGATTATTCTGTAAAGGCTCTTGAGAAACCGCTTAACCCTGACCTTCCGGTCGGGGTGATAAGAATAGTAAAG
>CAZGPW010000063.1:0-1987 GCA_964527535.1 uncultured Bacteroidales bacterium | reverse complement strand
ACCTGTTTTCGTACTTCAGAATTGAAACTTACCGGTATTACACAATAGGATTAGGTAAGCAGCGGGTTAATCATAACCCATTAAAAATGCAGTAGAACCAAAAAATATTACTTTACCAACCATACAGTTAAAACTCAAGGGTAATCCGTTCAAGCTGTTGATGTGAAATTCGCCTCCCGGAAAAAGGGAAAAAGTAAAGGGGAATAGGTAAAGCATAATAAATTGCATGATACATCTATTTTCACCAATTTCGCAGCATGAAATTCCCGTTAAACAAGCAAAGTAAAACGGTTATATACATAAGCCTCATTGGTGCAATGCTCATCTGGGCCGGCAGCTTTATCTGGAGCAAACAGGCATTAGAGCATTACAACCCGGTTAATATTGTGCTGTTCCGGTTACTGATTTCAACCCTGTTTTTATTTCCCTACCTGCTGATACGTAAAAAATTACAGAAAATTGAACTTGCAGATTTTGGCCTTATTTTACTCATGGCCTTTTGCGAACCTTTTATCTATTTTATGGGTGAAACCTATGGTATAAAAATGGTGTCAGCGCCTGTGGCTGCTGTGATTGTTTCCACGTTGCCCCTGTTTACACCACTGGCTGCTGCTATATTTCTGAAGGACAAACTCTCTGTTTTTAATGTGATAGGGATAACGGTTTCTTTTGCTGGGATCATCCTGTTGATACTCGGTCCGAATGCAGAATTTATCATTTCACCTTTCGGGCTTGCATTTTTGTTTTCATCAGTTTTTGCCGGGGTTGCCTATTCATTGCTCATCAAAAAAATCAATAAAAAATATACTGTCCTTAACCTGGTATTGTATCAAAACATCATCGGCATAATTTTATTCATCCCTGTGTTTTTAATTTTGGATTACAGGGATTTTATGGCCACCGGCTTTGTTTGGTATTCATTTTGGCCAATCATCAAACTTGCCGTTTTTGCCACAAGCATTGCCTATTTTTTATACACCCACGCCCTGAGAAATATGGACATCAGCAAAGTAAACGTGTTTACCAATATCATTCCGGTTTTTACCATCATATTTTCATGGATATTCCTTGGGGAAATTATTCCTGAGCGTAAAATCCTGGGGATAATTATCATAATGACAGGAGTAACGGTTTCACAAATTGCAAGGGACAAATACGGTACTTATGGATATATTCACCGACATATCGTTGCAAGATTTAAAGGAGCTGGCAACAAGAGACGAAAAGAGCTTTAAACAACTTTCCGGGAAACTGAAAAAAGTCAAAAAACAGGAAATTGACAGTTTTGTGCACACCTGGCATGCAGAGCTTTTTTCAGACACAGATTGCCTTAAATGCGCCAATTGCTGCCGCAGCCTTGGCCCGATGCTGACCGACCGGGATATTGACCGTTTAGCAAAATTTTTAAAGAAAAAACCATCTGCTCTAGTCAATCAATATTTACGGCAGGATAAAGAAGGCTATTATGTTTTTAAAAACATGCCCTGCCCTTTCCTGATGGCAGACAACTATTGCATGGTATATGAAGCCCGTCCGAAAGCATGCAGGGAATATCCCCATACCGACAAAACCAATTTCAAACAGATAATTCAACTGAGCATCAAAAACAGCAAAACCTGCCCGGTGGTGTATAAAATTCTGAAAGAGTTGATGAAGACGTATGGTTAAAGGGTTTTTAATGAGCAAATTTGCCATAAACCGCTATTCCCTTCCAGGTTACAGAAATGATTTTATGTCTAAGATCAAATCATCTGTACTCTCCAAACCGGGATGAAAAACAATATCCGCTTTCTTGTAATTTGATATTCTGCTTTGATAAAGTTGATCTATCAGGTTATTCTGTGCCTTTTCTGTCACATTTTTCAACAAAGGGCGTTCTTTGTTTTCGGTTTTGAGCCGTTGCTTTATGATCTCAACATCTGTTTTTACAAATATCACCACCCCATGTTCCTGCATTGTGTACAGATTGTGTTTGTCCTCAACTATA
>CAZGPW010000062.1:0-34667 GCA_964527535.1 uncultured Bacteroidales bacterium | reverse complement strand
ATTTAACCCATTGATTATCTGGGATTTAATATGTTTTACAACATTGGCTTAATATGCTGATTGTCAACCTGATAGCATCTCCGAAACTTCAGTTATTATTTACAGTGGTCACAATAAAGTTCTTTAACCCTCTCATTGGCAAAAACCTGTGAGGGGAAGGCATTTTTTCCTTTAAACATATCGCAAAACCGCCGATTATCCATTTTTTGTGCTTTTTCAAGCGCTTTGGCAAGCCGGTTTGAGTGCATTTGATGTTCAACTTTCGAACACAGGCTGATGTATGTAAACAACAATTCGGGATAAACATCCTCCTCAAGGGCATAAGGGCTCAGCAAATCAAAGGCATAGTGATAATCACCATGGTTAAGGTAGATTGCTGCCAGTTTAAGTGAGTTTTGCCAGTTTACTTCATCAAAATTGATGATGCGCTTAATCATTTCAAGGCTTTTCTTCACTACCGGGTGGTCAATGCCAACCGAATCAGCGTAGATGTCCATAACTTTATACTGCAATTCAATGTTCAGCAGATCAAGCACATTTTCCCGTAAGTCAAAATCATAGAGGTAACTGATCTCATCCTGCAAAACTTCCCTGTCGTATTGGTTGGTAACATCTTCCAGCAGCACACGGCAATACACATAATTGTAATAGAGGTACGGATTTTCTTTATCCAGCTCCCACAGCTTTTTGATCTTATCGTGGTAGGATTTATCAATAACATCATCATACAGAATTTTTTCCATGCAAATGCGGTTCATGTTGAGCCCAACGTATTCTTTTCCGTCGGGAATTTCCATGTTTTCAACGGCGGTTTTGCCATAATTGCCTTTTACCAGCTGATCATACATGTATTTTTGGATAGACAGGGCCCTTGCAAGGTCATCTTTTTTAATCGCCTTATTAAATTGGTCAACAACGTAATATTCTTCTTTCCCTTCTGTAAGATCGTAAGTTATCCATATCGTGATGTCAGCGTAACGGTGATTTTCCAAAATGGGCTCCAGCTTTTTTGCAAGTTTATTGTCATTGATGTATTCAATGGCTTCCTCCATGCTCATGTCAGCCAGTTTCTTGTGTTTCGTGTCTTTGACATCCTTTTTGAAATCTTCCCAGTTTGGTTCTGCTGTTACAGAGTCTATTATGTTGGCGTTCTGATTTTTGCGGAATGCATTGATGATGCTTTCGGCACGTTTTTCCTGAAGCTCTTTGTTTGCTTTAACGCTGCCTTCAAGAGATGAATAGGCTGCAACGTGCACTTTATTGATGATAAAATCCGGTTCGTTGAGGGCTTCAATCACCGGTTCAATGTCTTCCATTTTATAAGTGTATTTATTGCGCTCAAAAGGGATGTGGAATTCCAGTTTATTGGTGGTAGCTACCGGTTCGTATGCCGGCACTCCTTCGGGAACAATTGTGTCGGGAAGCAATCCGATTTTTTGACTGTATTCATATTGTGCATCAAAAACAAAAGACGGTGGAAGGTTATAACAAACATGTTTATCCTGCAAAATCATCAGATTCAGTTCGGTTTCTTCAGGATTTAACTCCTCCGGGAATTCCCCGAGCACCACTTCCATTTTTTTAACACGCTCACGTTTTCCTTCAGGAGGGGCCATGTTGCGCTTCATAAGCTTTTTATTGTAAACAGGTTTTAGCATAATGCCACGGTTGACGAGGCTGTAATCCACAATATTGGAGCGATTGCAGTCGTTAAACTGTGAATTTCTGACAATGTCAACAGCAAGGCCATCCTTTTTGCCTCTGATCAAGCGCTGAAAACGGCGCAAGTCATTGTATTTGAAAATAATTTCACCTTTATCATTGATGCTCAGGTGTTTTTGCAAGTCAATGATATCGGGAAAATATTTTGTGCAATTCCGGCATGCCAGGTATTCAGAATGTTTAATGCCCCATCTCCAAAAAGGGAACAAACCTCCTGTTGACACTTTGGGGTCGATTTCTTTGATCATGTCGGCTCCTTCATTTTTTGTAAAGTAATTGCCCATTATGCAAGATACGTACACCTTTTTTTGCCTTTCATCCAAAGCACTGCCTATTCCTGTCAGGAAAAACTGTTGTTTTCTTAATTTTCGCATCGTCCTGACACTGGATGACCATCTGATAATTACATTCCGGGCAATTTCACGGTATGTCAGATATCCATCTGTATTTTTAATGCTTTCCCGTGTCACAATGGCATCTCCAACACCGCTGCCACCATAATACTGGATACGCGATTCAATGTCTTTCTTTTTGCCTCTTCCCTCTGTTGTTGCAATATTATTTTCTGCCATTTCCTCGGCGTGGTCACGGGCAATGGGAATTAAAAAATCATACTTCTCAAAACCTTCCAGATTCAACGAATCCATCAACATATTGAGTTCTTGTAACACAATTTTAGATAGAAGCTCTGTGTCGAAATGATTGGGTTCCACTTGTTGATCTGAAGTGTGAAACTCTCCGCTTAACTTTTCCTGGGCAATGCCTCCGAAAACAAAAAACAATAAAAATAAAACTAAACCGATTCTTTTCATGATAACTAAATGTTTTAAAATGTTAAGATTTTTTTTGACGCAGCAAAATAAGAATATTTTCTTATTCCTAAAACACTTTGTACTTTTGATTTTTGAATTGTTGTTAACAACGATGGAAAATAATACCAGAATCGATAAGTTTTTATGGTGTGTACGCTTGTTTAAAACACGCTCAAAAGCAACAATCGCTTGCAAAAAGAAACGCGTTTTGGTAAACGATCAGGATGTGAAACCTTCGGCAAAAATCAGCAAAGGTGACCGGATAGAAATAAAAAGGCCTCCCATTATACGGAGTTTTGTTGTAAAAGAAACACTCGATTCACGTGTGGGTGCTAAGCTTGTTGATAACTATATTGAAGAAACCACCCCTGAAGAAGAATACCAGAAGTTGAAAAAAGCTCGTGAAACCACCATCATAAGAACAAAAGGAAAAGGAAGGCCAACAAAAAAGGAACGCAGGCAAATTGATAAATTAAATCCGTACAAATGATCATCGCAAAACAGAAAAAAAAAGAAAACATAGCTGAATATGTCCTGTATATGTGGCAAATTGAAGATATGCTCAGGGCATTGAATTTTGACCATAAACTGGTTGAAAAATCACTTGTCAATAAATATGAAACAGATTCAGAACAGAAAAATGAAATACGGAATTGGTATCATGGCCTTATACAGCAAATGAAGGATGAAAAGATTCAAAAGTCAGGACACCTGCAATTCTTGAGAAACCAGGTAAATGATTTATACGAATTTCATTTGTATCTGATGCAAAACGAAAATGAAACAACATATCATCAGGTATTTAACATTGCCGTCCCGAACCTTGTTGCTTTCCGGGAAAAATCAAAAAACCAGGGTGCAAATGATGTGGAAGTGGCTTTCAATGCGTTGTATTCATTGTTGTTGCTTAGACTTCAAAACAAGGAAGTGACCAGTGATACGCAAAAAGCCATGACCAGTTTTAGTAATTTTTTAGGTATGTTATCCAAAAAATATCAAGCCTTCCACGCCGGCAAAGAAGAGCTCAAAAAATAAAAACGGATGTCATGTTATCAAAAATACATCCCTCAATCTCTCCCTCTCTCCATCTCCCTCTCTCCATCTCCCTATCTCTCAATCTCTCTATCACTCCCTCTCCCTATCTCCATCTCTCCATCTCCCCCTCTCTCCATCTCTCTATCACACCCTCTCTCCATCTCTCCCTCTCTCCCTCTCTCCATCACTCCATCACTCCCTCTCCCCCTCTCTCTATCTCTCTATCACACCATCTCTCCCTCTCTCCCTCTCTCCCTCTCTCAATCTCACAATCTCTCCCTCTCCCTCTCTCCATCACGGCCTATACGCCGATTCATTCAGTATTTTTTGATAATCATTTTCATTCATCAGGTTTTGTAAACCCGGGTTTTCATTTTTAGCGTAAGCTTTGACAATTTGCCACCCAAGCCATACGGCAGCTCTTCCGGGAGAATCTTTACCAAAAGCATAAGTAAACGGGGCATTGCTTATAAATTTTCGCCGCTTCAGGTAATCTGTTGAAAACAGCAATTCTTCACTTACAATGTACTCCCACATGGTTTTTTCAAACTTATTACAATAGGCCAAATCTTGTGCAGAATACCCCATTTTTATGCTGTCATGCATGTCAGGATACATGGCATCCAGGAAATACAACAGTTTTCCTTCGTAAATCATTTTGTGTACAAGGTATTCGGAGGTGTCGGGACCGGCATGTTCCATTTGTGCCCAGGCGTACATGCAATCCACCGGAATAAAATCAGGTTGCATTTTACGGGCGGCATACACAGGAATATCCATCATGGCATACAAATCAGAATCAGCGCCAAGGTACTTATCCAGGCCTACCCCAATTATCCCGTTGTCGGTAACAACGGAATGATTGAAGCCGGCAATGAAAGTGATGATGTCAGGCACCTCTTCTTCCGGATAGTAATATTTGTAATGCCTGAACCCGCCTTCCAGTGTGTTCTCAACCTCATTAAGCGTTTTAAACTTATTTTCCACAGCATTTACGGCTTTTTCTACAGTATAATCCGTTAAAAAAGCATCAAAATATTCATAAAAACGCTTGTTTCCGGTATGGCCTATGTTGATGATTTGTTGTGTGAAAAGCAGAAAAAAACGGGGGTATTTTTCTTCTAGAAATGCGGTATGTTGCTCTATGTCTGTATAGCCGGCAAACAAGTCCTGGTCAAAACGCCGGATATCAATTTCAACCTCTACATCAGAAACATCTACCTTAAGTTTTTCTTTTGTTTTAAAAAAAAGAAGGTACGATGCCAACCCCAATGCGATGATGCTTAGAATTATTATAATGAGATTTTGACGTGTAATTTTCATTTGTACTAAATTTTTTATATATATTTGCAATGAACAAAAATAGTGTATCAAACGTTAAAAATTAAACGATATGAAAAAGATTCTCATTGCATCCTTGTTAACAATATTTAGTTTTTCCGGATTTGCACAAGTATCCGGAGGTTTATTTGCCGGGCCAAATTTGTCATGGTTTGGCGTGGATAGTAAAATTCAATCAAGCGAAGAAGTTAGACTAGGTTATACCTTTGGTGCCATGGCCGATTTCCATGTTTTTGATAATTTCCTGTTTACAGCCGCGGTTAAATACAATGATCTTGGTGGTACCATGAAGTATGAAAATGGAGCCATTGTACACCTGTACGACGAAGCCATCCCCACACTTGAACTGATTGGGGAAGGAGAAAAAGTCAATTACAATCTCCAATACCTGGAAATTCCGGTGGGCTTCAAAGGCAAAACCAACGAGATCGGCTTCATGTCGTATTACATGAAAGCAGGTGTATCCCCAATGATACGACTCAAAGGAAAAGCTGATATCAAGGCCGGGTCAAATGACCTTTTTACGAAAAACACCGGAATGTTTAATTTCAATTGGTTTATGGGTGCAGGTTTTGAGTTTGCCCTTAGCGGGAACACGCGTTTTATTACAGAAATTGTTTACACTGGAGGTATGCTGGGTTTTGTGAAAGATAAATTCAATGGAAGCGAGTCTGATTTAGAAACCACTGTAAAAGTACTTGACGATTTCGAAAATTCAGATCAATTTAAGGATTATGACGATTTTGAAGATCAGTTTGATGATGAAAAAGAAAATTACAATAACGATCCTGATAATTACGATATTGAAGATAAATTTATTGATGAAAATAACATCATTATCCGCGATCACAGAGGTAATGTAAATGCCATTGAATTGAAAATCGGGATTTTGTTTTAATTGAATGAGTCCGGTCAAAAAAATCAAAAAAGTGAAAAATCCCATAAAGTCAATCAGACACCGAGATGCACAAAGGACAGAATTGCAATGGTTTAAATTTTGTGGTACTTTGAATTTTCGTGGCAAGGCAACAACTTTTTAGACCGGGCTTTTGCATAATTTTCAATAATAATAGCACCATGAAAAACTTAAAATCATTATTTCTCATGCCATTATTGTTTATGGCAATGTCCGTTATGATGTCATCCTGTATGACAACAAAAACAAGTGTGGGGAAGTATTTGGAATCCCCCGGGCAAGAATATACATATGCAAAAGGCAAGCAATTTTGGCTGTTCTGGGGCATATTGCCTGTTGGCAGAACAGATGTAAATACACCACAGGACGGAAATTGCAAAATAGTTACAAAATATACTTTTGTTGATTTTTTAATTTCCGGGTTGACAGGTGGTATTGTTACTTCTTATACCATAAAAGTATTGGACAAGGCTGATCGATAACAAATTCAAATGGAAATTTATTACCTGGTTTTGCAGAAATGACCAACGCAAGAAGATAGACTTTATGAAAATAGCCCTTTCCCAGTTAAATTATAAAATCGGTGATTTTAAGCGTAATACATCAAAAATAATCCAATCAATCAATCAGGCAGGCGAAAAGCAATGTGACCTGATAGTTTTTTCAGAACTTGCGGTTTGCGGGTACATTCCCCATGACCTTCTGGAACAAAAAGATTTTATTGACAATGTCTATAAAAGCATTGAAAAGATCAAAAATCACAGCAATGATATGGGTATTCTTATTGGAGCGCCGGTGCTGAATGAAAGTGACTCCGGAAAAAAGTTGTACAATGCCGCTGTCTTTATTGAAAACGGTGAAATCAAACAAATTTTCAATAAAACACTGCTGCCCACCTATGATATTTTTGATGATTACCGTTACTTTGAACCCAACGACAGGTTTGAATTGCTGGAGTTTAAGGGGAAGAAAATAGCCGTTACCATTTGTGAAGACCTGTGGGATAAACAGGAAGCACAGTACCGCTTTGCCAAAGAAAAGCAATACAAAATCTCCCCGCTGGAAAAACTCAGTGAATTGTCACCCGATTTTATCATCAACATTGCCGGTTCGCCTTTTTCATACAACCAGGAAAAATTGCGCCATGATATTTTGGCAAACAACGCAAAACAATATGGTTTACCAATAATTTACGTCAATCAAACAGGAGCCAACACCGAACTGATCTATGATGGCGGTTCGCGTGTGCTGAATGCCCGGGGACACATTGTGAAACAATTAAAACATTTTGAAGAAGACCTTGACTTTTTTAATACGGCACATTTTGATGCCAAAGATATGCCTGACCTAAAACGGGCATCCAAACTTGAAAACATCTATAAAGCCCTGGTGCTTGGCGTGCGGGATTATTTTGATAAAATGGGGTTTAAATCAGCTGTCCTCGGGCTTTCAGGCGGGATTGATTCGTCGCTGACAGCAGCCATTGTTGCAGAAGCCCTGGGCAGCAATAATGTAACGGGCATTCTGATGCCTTCGCAAATCAGCAGCGAACACAGCGTCACGGATGCAAAAAAACTGGCTGAAAACCTGAATATGCCATATCACATTGTGCCCATAGAATCCGGTTTTGAAAGCCTGAGTGAATCCCTGGGCGTTATGTTTAAAAACATGCCTGAAGATGTGACGGAAGAAAACATACAGGCCAGAATGCGCGGCCTGATTCTGATGGCAGTTTCCAATAAGTTTGGACACATGGTCATCAACACCTCCAACAAAAGTGAAGCTGCTGTTGGATATACAACATTGTATGGGGACATGAACGGCGGGTTATCGGTGTTGGGAGACGTGTATAAAACAGATGTTTTTGCGTTGGCAGAATACATCAACCGTGAAAAAGAAATAATTCCCCGCCATTGCATCACCAAACCCCCATCCGCAGAATTACGCCCGGGGCAAAAAGACCAGGACAGCTTACCACCATACGATATCCTTGACGGCCTATTGTTTGAATACATTGAACAAAAATTATCCGAATCGGAAATCATAGAAGCCGGTTTTGACGCCGAAACTGTTAAATATGTCATCGGGTTGGTGAATAACAGCGAATTTAAGCGTTTTCAGGCGCCTCCGGTACTTCGTGTGTCATCCAAAGCATTCGGGTTTGGACGTAGAATGCCAATTGTGGCAGAATATTTATAAAAAAAACCATGTTTTTATTGCTTTGTTTTAAAATCATATTATATTTGTCTTTTGTAAAAAATATTTATTTTTAAACTAAAATCAATATCATGAAAAAATTTGCTGTATTATTAGGCCTTGTTGCTTTCGTTTTTGCTTTTACATCTTGTAACAGCGGCCCTGAAGGCGATGCCAAAAAATTAATGGACAAACAGGAAACACTCATCGAAATGCAACAAAAAGCTGCTAAAGATGGTGAACTTTCTGACAAAGAAATTGACAACATCGTCAAAGAGTTTAAAGCGTTTATGGATTATTCTGCTGAATTGGAAAAGAAATACGAAGAAGATTCCGCAGGAAATGCCCAACTCAATGAAGAACTGGAAACCCTCCAAAAAGAAATGCAAGACAAATACAAAGACATTGACATGTCTGATGTTGAAGGGTATGACAAACTGAACGAAAAAATGTTTGAAGTCATGTTCTCTGAGTCAGAAGAATCAGAAGAATAATTTGATTGTTCAACGCATTAAAAAAGCCATTCACCTTGTCGTGTTTGGCTTTTTTTTTGAGCCCTGTCAAAAAAGACATTTTTCTCTATATTTGAATTCTTATGTTAATTCTGAGGTTACTGAAAGAAAGTGTGAGTTTTGCCCTGCAATCCCTGCGGGTGAATAAACTAAGGACTTTATTGTCCCTGTCAGGAATTACCATTGGCATATTTGCCATGATTTCTGTGTTTACGGTGGTGGATTCACTCGAACGTCAAATCAGGGAGTCTGTTTCAGAACTCGGGGACAACGTGATCTATATTCAGAAATGGCCATGGGAATTTTCTCAGGATTATGCCTGGTGGAAATACCTGAAAAGGCCGGTGCCCAATATGGACGAGTACAAAGCCATCAAAGAACGTGCAAGGTACATTCAATCATGTACATTTATGGCAAGCACCAGCCAGACCATCAGCAGAAGGGACATGTCTGCCAGCAATACGGGGGTGTTGATTGCTACCTACGATTATAAGGATAACCGGGCTTTTGATATCAGGAAAGGCCGTTATTTTACGCCTTCCGAAGCCCAACAAGGCAGAAACCTCGCTGTTATTGGACATTCGGTTGCCAAAGACCTGTTTCCGTTTTCAGAACCATTGGGCAGGGAAATCAAAATTGCCGGCAACCGTGTGAATGTCATCGGGGTGTTTGAAAAAGAAGGAGAAAACATGATGGTTTCCAGCAGCCATGATAACCTTGTCTTGCTCATGGCCAATTATGGCAGGCGCTTGTTTGATATTAACAGTGAAAGCCTGAACCCCATGATTCTGGTAACCGCATCACAAAATGCAGATATTGAACAGCTTAACGATGAGATGGAAATCATCATGCGTTCCGAAAGACGCCTCAGCCCCATGGAAGAACCAAATTTTGCACTCAACCGTGCCAGCATGATCTCACAGGGCATTGATAAAATATTTGCTACCCTCGATATTGCAGCCATCATTATAGGTGGATTCGCTATCTTGGTTGGGGGATTTGGCATCGCCAACATCATGTTTGTGTCGGTAAAAGAACGAACCCGCATCATCGGCATCCAAAAAGCCATTGGTGCAAAATCCGGTTTTATCCTGACCCAGTTTTTATGCGAAGCTGTTGTGCTTTCGCTGATCGGTGGGTTTTTTGGTTTGATTCTGATATGGATTGGCACCCTGATCGGTACCCAAATTATAGATTTTAAGCTGGTACTGGGGATGAATAACATCCTGGTGGGCTTGTTGATCAGCGGTGGAATCGGTGTTATTTCAGGCTTTCTGCCCGCAAGACAGGCCGCCAACCTTGATCCGGTCATTGCCATGGGGAAAGTTTAACATCCCACATGAGGAATATTGTTGTGTAAACTGAACACCAGGTACAAAGTGTTGCCAACCTTTTTTCTTTGTGTTCTTAGTGGCTTTGTGGGACCTGTTTCGTTAGGTTACCCGTGGGATCCTTGAAATTTTTTCGCATAAAGCCACCAAGTTCACGAAGGGTTGTGAACCTTTTTTCTTTGTGTGCTTAGTGGCTTCGTGGAACCTGTTTCGTTAGGTTACCCGTGGCATCCTTGTTATTTTTTCGCATAAAGCCATTAAGTACAAAGTGTTGCCAACATTTTTTCTTTGTGTTCTTAGTGGCTTCGTGGGACCTGTTCCGTTAGGTTACCCGTGGCATCCTTGTTATTTTTTCGCATAAAGCCACCAAGTTCACGAAGCGTTGTGAACCTTTTTTCTTTGTGTGCTTAGTGGCTTCGTGGGAACTTTTTATGATATCCATAAAAAAAACTCCACCACCGGAAAAACCGATGATGGAGCAACAGAGAATTTACAAGCTGTGGGTTTATTACCCTGCGGTCATTCCACCGTCAACCGCGTTTATTGTGCCGGTGATAAAACTGCTGTCATCGCTGCCAAGGAAATACATCAGGTTGGCAACTTCATCGTTGGTTGCATACCTCTTCATCGGGATGGCTTCTTCAAATCCTTTTTTGGCTGCCTCACCCTGGCCGGGAGCAAAACCATCCTCAAGCGAACGCATCATCCGGTTGTCAACAGGTGATGGGTTTACTGTATTGACACGTATGTTGTGTCCGGCTACTTCCTGAGCTGCGGATTTCATCATCCCGACAACAGCGTGCTTACTGGTGACATAAGGCAATACATTCGGAGAGCCTACCATGCCCGCTACAGATGAGGTGATCACAATGCTGCCTCCCTTGTTCTTTTTCATGATGGGAAACACATGACGCAATCCGTAATAAACGCCCTTAACATTGACATCAATCAATTTGTGAAACACATCCATAGGGTAATCCTCCAGTGGGGTTACTTTGCCTTCAATACCGGCATTCAGATACACAATGTCTATGCTTCCCATTTTATCCATGGCATAATCCACAAATGATTTCACCTGTTTTTCATCCGACACATCGGCCTTGTAAATAAACACATCATCAGAATTGATGTCATCGGCGGTTTCTTTCAGTTTTGCCTCATCCAAATCAATAAGCAATACTTTCGCTCCGTTTTCTGTTACTTTTTTTGCAAGTGCTGCACCAATACCACCGGAGCCACCGGTAATGATTACACTTTTATTTTTCATGTTTGTCATATTATTTATATTTTTAGGTTTATGTTTTATCTTTATGAGTACAACATATTAATGATCAATTTGTTTATCCCGATGTTAAATAATTAACAACAATTGGTTTTGTTTAATAAAATTATTTTGATCATTTGGGCGCATCCCGCAAACCATCAGTCTTTTAAAGAGAGCATTACGCCTCAACTGAATATCAGTTTTACATTAGACTAATGTATTGCAAGCTTTGCGGGTCGGGCTGCTCCGGGCTGACGGCCACCGTTTTTTGCAAAAACGGGGGTCTGGCCGCTTAGCCGCGGCCACCCTTCGTATCCCTTGCGCAGAATATTACATCCGTAGAAAATTTTACTTGTAAAGAGACAGTATCTTTTCTATCAGCACTTCAGCCAGTTTGATTTTGGATTCTGTTGTCCATCCGGCAACATGTGGAGAAAAAAGCACATTGTCCATGGCAGCAAGCGCTTTAAAATCATCAATATCGGTAAGGTTTGATGTTCTTTCGAAACTACTCTCTTCATATTCAAGCACATCAAGACCGGCTGCCTGTACCTTTCCGTTTTTCAATGCCTGCACCAGCGCACTGGTTTTCACAACAGGCCCGCGTGATGTGTTCAATAAAACAATGGGTTTATGAAACGCATTGAACCAGTTTTCGTCTGCCATGTAAACATTCTTTTCATCCAGCGGAATATGTAAGCTTACGACATCGGCATCCCTGAAAATCCTCTCCATGTTACATTCGGTGACATGACCGGGGGCATAATTAGTTTTGTATTTGTCATAAACCAATACTTTGCATGAAAACCCTTGCAACCGTTCGGCCAAAGCAGAACCCATATTTCCAAACCCAACGATGCCAATTGTTTTACTTTTAAGTTCTGTGCCCCGGTTTTTTTCCCGCTGCCACACTCCGTTTCTCACCTCGCTGTCACAGCGGTTCAGATGATTTATTAAATTCAGCAACATGCCCATGGTATGTTCAGCCACAGCATCACGGTTGCCCTCCGGGGAATTAAGGCAATAGATGCCTTTTTTTTCAGCGTAATCCACGTCAATGGATTCCATGCCCGAACCCACACGGGCAATAAAATGTAGTTGCGGGACGGCATCAATCATGGCCTTATCAAACTGAATACGGCTCCGGATAATGACACCGTGAGCATTATTCAATTTTATTTTAAGCTGGTCAGGGTTGGATGAGAAATCTTCCCTGATGGTAAATTTTCCCGCCAGTTTTTCTTTGAAAAGGGGATGTACTTTATCTAAAATGTAAATTTTCCCGGCCATATTATTTTTTCTTTCGGTCGAAAAACGGGTTTTTTCCGGTGGCGCTGAGCGGAATGCCACACACAATTTTCACACCGTCATCAAAATAATCCAGGTTCAATGCTGCCTGGCCGATGGTGTACATCACACGATTATCGACCCGGAAATCCGCCGCTATTGAAATGGCAGATCCTATGGCAATGCCAACGTCCATGCTGTTAAAAACACAGGGCACATCCGTATGTTCTCTTTTTGCTGCACAATTTTCAAAACCACACATGCCGCAGGGCGTAAGGTCCATAGGGTGAATTTCACAACCAATCAAAAGCAAACACGAAGCACTCAAGACGTTTTCAGCATCGCGCGCAAAAAAGCCCATGTTATACTCAGCAGCAATTTTTTTCATTTCAGCCGACAGAGCTTCCATTTCTACACCATCAACAATGGCGGTATGTATAACGTCACGGCTTCTGGTTTTCGGGGCCGTGCGGGCTGCCAAAGCCATGTGTTCTGCTACCTGGTTTACGGCGCTGTGCATTGGTTTATTTCCGTAGTTAATTCCCATAATGTTTCATTGTTTTGTCTCCTAAACTATAAAGATAAAACCAGTTTAAAAAATCATTGCCATGCCACTAATACACATAATATCAATGCGATAAAACGGTAAAATATGTTAAAGCTGTTCTTTGTGTAACTTTGTGTCTTCGTGGCTTTGTGGGATTTTTCATTTTTTGACTTTATAGACTATACACAAAGATAAAACCTTTGCATGTAAATTACAATGCTTAGGCTCATTTGTTTATAACAAGTGCCATGAATATAACTTTACCGGTCAAAATACAGCGGCATCGCAACCTGTCTTTCAACTACCTGGTTGCCATCAAAAACAAGCTTCCCATTCACCAGGGTTTTACTGATGGAGTGTGAAAAGGTCTGATCTTCAAATGGTGACCAACCGCATTTGTACAGGATGTTTTCCCGGCTTACCGTATGTGGTTTCCGGGGATTGATCAATACCAAGTCAGCGTAATACCCTTTACGGATAAATCCCCTGTCTTTGATTTTAAAACGCAGTGCCGGATTGTGAGCCATTTTTTCAGCGATTTCCGGGAGGCTGATCATACCTTGTTTGCCGAGTTCAAGTATTACTTGTAAGCTATGTTGTACCATAGGGCCCCCGGATGCGGCATTAACATACGGGGCTGTCTTTTCTTTCAGCAGGTGCGGGGCATGATCGGTGGAAATAATGTCCAGTTTTTTTGTGATTAAACCACCACGCAATGCGTTTCTGTCTGCCCTGGTTTTTATCGCCGGGTTCCATTTAATACGCACCCCGTGTTGATTATAATCGGCATCACTGAACCACAAATGATGAACGCAGGCCTCTCCGGTTATCTTTTTTGTTTCTATGGACCCGGCCTTGAACAAATCCATTTCTTTTTTGGTGGTAAGGTGTAAAATGTGAAGCTTGGCATTGTATTTTACTGCCAGTTCAACAGCCAGTGACGAAGAAGTGTAACATGCTTCTTCCGACCGGATAACGGGATGGTATTTGACCGGAATGTCATCGCCGTATTTTTCTTTAAACATCGATATGTTGGCATTTATGATGGAGTCATCCTCACAATGCGTTACGATGATGACAGGGGAGGCCTGAAAAATGTTTTCAAGCACATCCCGTTGGTTTACCAACAGGTTGCCTGTGGATGAGCCCATAAACACTTTTACCCCGGCTACTTGTTTCGGATCCAGGGTTTCAATTTCCCTGAGATTATCTGCAGTAGCCCCCAGGTAAAAAGCAAAATTGATGAGTGAGTCCTGAGATGCGATGGCTTGTTTTTCACGGAGCCTTTCCATGGTGGTTGTTGCCGGATTTGTGTTGGGCATTTCCATGAATGATGTTATCCCGCCGGCAGCCGCAGCACGGCTTTCCGTTTTTATATCAGCCTTATGTTCCATGCCCGGTTGCCTGAAATGCACGTGACTGTCAATGATGCCGGGCATTAAATACTGGTCGGTGGCATCTATGGTGACATCTGCAGGCAGGGATGAATCCCCGGGAACAATACTTTGGATCCGTTCATCTGAAATCAAAACGGAAGCCTGCATCAGTTGTCCTTCGTTAATCAAAGTGGCATTTTTAATGCATGTTTTCATCTGTAAAACCTTGTTAGTGAATTATTTGTGTTTTCTGCGTTTTGTTCCTTTCACACTAAACCCGAAACGACCCTGCTTTTTGGCTACGGTATAATACTTTCCGTGCATAAAAGTGATCATTTCAGCAGCGGCAAGGTTAAACTTTTCCGTATCCTTCTCAAGGTACTGTGAGTCTCCATGTACAGCGATAATCTCAGCAAGAAACATATCATGGGATACCAGCTCATGGATGTCATGTATTTTGCATTCAATGTTTACCGGTGATTCGGCAATCATGGGAGCATCCACTTTGGTAGCAGGAACGGCCGTGAGTTTCATTTCTTTAAACTTATCGTAATCACGGCCAGAACGAACGCCACACCAATCGGTGGCGTAAGTCAAATCTTTATTGGTCAGATTAATAACAAAGCCTCCGGCATTTTTGATGATGGAATGGGAATGCCTTTCCTTTCGTACTGAAATATAACACATCGGTGGTGCAGAATTGACAATGCCTGTCCAGGCAATGGTAATGATATTATATTCATCCGGGGTTTTACCGCAACTTACCATCACCGCAGGCAAAGGATACAACATGGTGCCGGGTTTCCAGGAAATGCGTTCTTTCATAAAATGCTTCTTTTATTGTCAAAGATAACAAAATATCGGCGCTTTATGGCAGGCTAATGTTTTTTCCCGAACAAATTTCATTAATTTTGAAAAGACAAATTATGCCTCAATAATAATGATTGATTTTAAAGCACTGAACCGCGCGTACGATAATGATGGCTTTTATTCCCTGCAACTCGAAGTGGGGGACAAATGCTACCAGGGGTGCATTTATTGTTACATGAACGCTGTAGCTGAAACGAAAAACGAATTGACAAGTGAAATAATATCGGATATTCTGTTGGATTCAAAAAAAATTGGCATTACAGCAATTGAATGGCTTGGTGGGGAACCCCTCATAAGGGCTGGTATTTTTGATTTCATGGAGCAGGCACGGGAACTTGGTTTCAGAAACAACATGTGGACAGGCGGATTGCCTTTCATCGATAAAGAAGTGACCAAAAGAACCGCTGAATTATGCCGGCACGGGCTGATTTCCGTACACGCTTCCACTGTAAATCCGGATTTATACAAAAAACTGCATCCGGAAAGGGATAAAAACGATTTAAAAATCATTTTGAATGGCATTGAAGATTTACTATCCATGGGATATCCCCCGGAGCAGCTCGTAAATTCTGTGACCTTTACCGGGTTGCAGTCATCGGAAGATATGATAAAAACCATGGAATATTTTTATGAACAATACGGGGTGCTGACATCAATCAATGTTTATCACACGTATCTCAGGCCGGGAAGTGATCCCCGTGACCTGGGGAAATTTATCCCTGACAGGAAAGAAGTAAGTGCGGTTTACCGGTGGTATAAAAACCTGGTTGGCGTAAAAGAATTGCCAATGAATTGTGTAAACAAACAGTATTGTTCTGCCACGCTTGCTGTGTTAAACAATGGGTACGTTACTCCTTGTGCAACCATCAGGGAAGAAAATGAAGGCCTTAATGTAAAAACACATGAATTTAAAGATATTGTTGAGGCAAACCGGGATTACCTGAACTTTAAATTTTTCAAAGACAAAAAGAATTTACCGCCGGATTGCCAAAGATGCCTTTTGAACGATGAATGTTTTGGTTGCCGCTCAAGGGCGTTTGCTGCCGGAAAAGGCATTTACGGCAAAGACCCACGGTGCTTTCGTTTTAAAAACAGTGATTGATTTCATACCTCAACACGCAATACGTTAAAATTTTGTAAATACACAAGGAAATTGTTTATTATCGGACATAAAGCGTAATTTCACATTTTAATAATGATATTTAACGACCTTGTTATCAGGTTCAATAATTAAAAATGAAATTAAGAAGATTGAATAAAGCACAGACATTCAGGAACACTGGTGTTCTGATAATCATGATTGCCCTTTTTGCTTCTCCGGCAATCAGCCAAAACATAAAGGACAGTTTGGAAAAAGTGGAATCTGAATTGGAAATTATCAACGCAAAACGGGATTCTTTATACACTGCATTGGAAAAATTGAGGCTATCGTACATCGTGGACGAAATCAAAAACACGGGATACCCTGCGGGGAGTGAAATCGAAGAAATAGCAATTCATCCCGGGCTGGTGATTTCATACAACGAAAAGCATGAAATGGCAAACTGGGTTGCTCATATGGTTTTACCACAGATTAAAACGGGAAATTTATCCCGCACCAATGATTTTAGGCCTGATACAACCATTTCTACCGGCTCTGCAGTGGAAGAAGATTATTTCCTGAAATACCTTCAGCCGGACAGCACCTATGAATACGATAACTATGGTTACGATCGCAGCCATCTGGCTCCTTCGGCTGATTACCGCTGGAGCAGAGAAGCCATGTCAGCAACATACGTTTATTCCAACATCAGCCCGCAAAGGCCTGATTTTAACCGTGGCGGATGGGGAAAACTGGAAAACTTTATCCGGGATTATGTCATCAGCAACAATCAGGAGGTGTTTGTTTATACAGGGCCCGTATTATCCGATGACCTTCCCAAAGTGGAGAAAAGTGTCAATGAAATGAGTCTGCCTGAATATTTTTACAAAATAGCATGGGATGAAACCAACCAGAAAATGATTGCTTTCATAATGCCAAATGAGCGGTTGGCAAAACCTTTGGAAAATTATGCGGTAAGTGTGGACAGCGTAGAAAAGATAACCGGGCTTGATTTTTTCGTTGCCATGGATGAGAAAATGGAAGCCGGATTGGAAAGCAAGTGTGAGCCAGAAGCATGGTTTTCAGGCAGTGCAGAAAATGACAAAATGCCGCTAACCAAAGCAGACATGCCTGAAGGTGCATTCAACACCATCAACGCGAGGGCTTTTATGGGAAGCAATAAGAAAGTGACCGTTTGTGGTACCGTTGTATCTGCCCATAAGTCAGGAAAAGGGAATACTTTTCTAAACCTTGATAAATCCTTTCCGGATCAAATATTTACCGTCACTATCTGGGATCGCTATCAGCATAACTTTCCGTATGAACCACATGTGGTGCTCATGAACAAAAAGGTTTGTGTGACAGGAAAAGTACTGGAGTCTGGCGGAAAGCCGGCTATTTCCGTGGAAAATGAAAATAACCTGGAAATTCTTGACTGAACATTTTTATATCTTTAACTGTCATATTGGCGAAACCCCTGCCATTTTGGTTGATGAATTGGTTTTTTTATTAATTTTGAGGAAATTTTTAGCATGAATTTACAAGCAGTAAAACAACGCTTTGGGATCATTGGTAATTCAAGCGAACTGAATCGTGCCATTGACCTTGCTACACAGGTAGCATCTACAGATTTATCTGTCCTGATAAGTGGTGAAAGCGGCGTTGGAAAAGAAAATATACCCAAAATAATTCATCAGTTTAGCCACCGCAAACACGGGGCTTTCATAGCAGTAAACTGTGGTGCGATTCCGGAAGGGACAATTGACAGCGAGTTGTTTGGCCACGAAAAAGGCGCTTTTACAGGCGCTACAGACAGCAGGAAAGGCTATTTTGAAGTAGCAGACAAAGGAACCATTTTTCTGGATGAAGTATCGGAATTGCCATTGTCAACACAGGTACGCCTGCTCAGGGTGCTGGAATCAGGGGAGTTTATTCGTGTGGGGTCATCCAAAGTGCATAAAACAGATGTGAGGATGGTTGCTGCAACCAATATCGATTTATTGGAAGCCATTGAAAAAAACAAATTCAGAGAAGACCTGTATTACCGGCTCAATACGGTGCCCATATATATACCCCCCCTGAGAAATCGCCAGGACGATATATACCTGCTGTTCAGGAAATTTTCGGTCGATTTTGCTGAAAAATACAAAATGCCTGCATTGAAATTAACACCGGAAGCCCGCGAATTGCTCTTAAAATACAGATGGCCGGGAAACGTCAGGCAATTGAAAAACATTACCGAGCAAATGTCGATTATAGAACAAGACAGGCTTGTCACAGCAGATAGCCTAAGAAAATATATCCCTGAAATTGATAAATCAAGGTTGCCGGCACGGATTCAGCCAAAAGAACAAAAAGATTTCAATTCTGAAAGAGAGATTCTTTATCAGATTTTGTTTGATATGAAAAGCGATATGAATGACCTGAAAAAAATTGTCCATGAATTGATGCGCGATAATCCGGATACCATTCGCCGAACAGAAGAAAACAATTCCGGGATTCTCAATAAGCTCTACAATGAAGATGAAGTATATCACATCAACAAACCGGAACAGAACAATAAACCGGAGAAATCTTTTAAAGACGAAACCAACATTGAAGATACCGAGGAGTTTATAGACGAAGACCTGAGCCTGGCTGAAATGGAAAAGAAATTCATTGAAAAAGCCCTCGATAAACACCGCGGGAAAAGAAAAATGGCAGCTAAAGAGCTGGGAATCAGTGAGCGGACACTTTACAGAAAAATAAAAGAATACAACATCGAAGCTTGATGAAACTTTTTAAGTCAAATATCGTATGCCTTATTAGTACCATGGTGGTTCTGTTTTTTGCCGGATGCGCTTCAGGAGGATATTCTTTTACCGGAGCAAGCATTGGGGAAGCAAAAACCATCAGGGTAACACATTTTCCCAACCGGGCTCCGGTGGTGCAACCAATATTAAGCAGCACCTTTACGGAAGCGTTGAAAGACAGGTTTGTACAACAAACCAGCTTAAACCTGGTAAATGGTATGCCCGATATGGAATTTGAAGGCGAAATTACGGGGTATAAAATTACACCCCAGGCCTACCAGGGAAATGAAACGGCAGCCCTGAACCGATTGACTATAACGGTAAAAATAAAATTTGTAAACAGAACGGATGAGACACAAAATTTTGAACAATCTTTTTCCGAATTTGCCGAGTATTCGAGTTCCAAAAGCCTTTCTTCGGTTGAAACCGAACTCATCGAAGAAATTGTTGATAAACTGACCGAAAGTATTTTTAATAAAGCCGTGGTAAATTGGTGATTATGGAAAAAAATGTATTGAATACATACCTGAAAGACCAGAGCAAACTGGACGATAAAAGCCTGGGTAAAATCAATGAGCTCACAAAAGAATTTCCGTATTTTCAAACGGCCTGGATGTTGCTTGCAAAAAACCTGAAAAACATTGACGATCATCGCTTCGAAAACAAATTAAAGCTTGCTGCCACTTATGCCCCGGACCGCAGCCGGCTCTTTCAGATCATCATGAATGATTTTTCCGTCAAAAAACAAGATAAAAAGACAAAGCCCCAACAGGAGAACATATCCCGCACAGAAAAACCGGAAGCCACCCAAATCAAAAAGGAAATGCCTGAAGGGAAAAAAGATGCTGTGAAAGAAAAGCAAAAATCGCCTGAGAAAAGCACAAATGAAACCACGGAAAAGCCGCCGGAAACCAAATCAAAAAAAACACCGCCGGAGGGAGAAAAAGAAAATAAAAACCCATCCGAAACTGATCTGAGTGATGTCCTTCAAAAACGTCTTGAAGAACTAAAAAAAAAAATAAATCAACCTGAGGACACAACAAACGAAGAGGAAAACAATGCCATTTCATCGGATGAATTTTTTTCATTTAATCCGCTTGACACTGTTTCTGAACAAACATATAGCATGGAAGAATTGCAGTATAGGCAGGAGGCAGAACAAGAACGGCTTCAAACCATGCAAAATAAAACCACTGCAAAAACAAAAAAACAGGAATTGCTGGATAAATTCATAAAATCGGAGAAAAGTTATGATAATTTGAAACCAGATGATAGTACGTCAGATAACCTATATGATACACCTGTTTTCGATGACTCTCAGGAGTTGATGACAGAAACCCTGGCCAAAATATATGTCAGGCAGGGGCATTATGAAAAAGCTTTGCATGCTTACAAAAAATTAAGTTTGAAATATCCACAAAAAAGTGTTTACTTTGCAACTCAAATTGAAAAAATAAAACGTTTATTATCTAAAGACAATTAACGATGTACGTATTTTTAACAGTTTTATTAATGATAGTGTGTGTGCTGTTGATTCTTATTGTATTGGTACAAAATCCCAAAGGTGGTGGGTTGTCTTCTGCTTTTGGCCAGGGAAACCAGGTGATGGGTGTAAGAAAAACAACCGATTTTCTTGAAAAAGCAACATGGGGGCTTGCTATTGCACTTCTCGTGTTGAGCTTATTTGCAAGTTTTGCCATCCCAAGGCAACCCAAAGAAAAGGAACAGGAACAACAAAATGTCCAGCAAACAGAACAAAGTGAACAGCAGGGCACACCATCAGAAGAAGAATTACCGGTTCCCGGAAATTAATTAAGAAAAAGAACATTGTAAAAAATAAAAAACCTTTCCGGGGACGGAAAGGTTTTTTCATTGTCAGTAAAAATACGTATTTAAAGGCTTTGTCAGGTGGGGATGTGGCTATGAATGAGAATTTTGGTATGTTTGCAAACTATTATGGGTTTAACTGTTGTCATAACCGGAGCCGGCGGAGGTATTGGACATGCTCTCTCACTTGAGTATGCAAAAGGGGAAACTCATTTGATTTTATGTGATTTGCATAAAGAAAAACTTTCCGCTACGGCTGAGTTGTGTCAGAAAACGGCTGATACCGTTGACACTTTTTGTTTTAATATGGAAATCCCGGCTGAAATTGAGAGATCAGCAGACCAAATCCTCAAAAAATATGAAACCATTGACCGGCTTGTTCTGGT
This sequence comes from uncultured Bacteroidales bacterium, assembly GCA_964527535.1. GTDB lineage: Bacteria > Bacteroidota > Bacteroidia > Bacteroidales > ML635J-15 > JAQIBY01. The sequence goes on along the minus strand of CAZGPW010000062.1, from coordinate 13,372 downwards.
TAACGGGATTTCTCAGCGTGGGAAAGCCATCAATACCAGCATTGACATTGACAGAAAAATCATGGAAATAAATTATTTTGGCAGTATTCTCCTGACAAAAAAGTTATTGCATGCAATGTTGAAAACAGAAAGCCCCGGAATTGGTGTTACATCCAGTATTTCAGGACGGTTTGGTTTTCACCAGCGGTCTGCTTATGCCGCTTCCAAATTTGCTCTGCATGGTTTTTATGAATCGCTCAGACTGGAACATTTTAAAGACGGCCTTTCTGTGACCATTATGTGTCCCGGACGCATTAATACTCCGATTTCAATGTCTGCCATCAATGAAAAGGGTGAAAAACACGAACAAATGGACCCGGGGCAATCAAATGGGATGCCTGCTGCTGCATGCGCCAAAAAAATGCGAAAAGCCATTGAAAAAGGGAAAAAAGATGTTCTTATTGGAAAAAAAGAATTGTTGATGGTCTATTTCCGGAAATACACTCCCTTTATTTTTTATAAATTTGCTAATAAAATAAATCCCAGATAGTTATGTCGAAAATCATCAGCGGAATTCAACAAGTTGGTATTGGTGTTCCTGACATCAGGGAAGCCTGGAACTGGTACATCAAAAACTTTAACATGAACATCAAAGTGTTTGAAGAAAAAGCCGTAGCGGAATTTATGTTGCCCTATACCGGCGGGAAAACCCGGGAACGCCATGCAGCCCTTGCAATTAACATGGAAGGTGGCGGTGGTTTTGAAGTATGGCAACATACCGAAAAAACACCTGAAATGCCAAAAGATCCTGTGTTACTTGGAGATTTGGGAATTAGTGCAGTGAAAATGAAATGCCGTAACATTGAAAAGGCATACGGCGATATGAAAGCCAAAAAACTCAACCTCTTAGGTGAAATTACGCATAATCCCGCCGGACAAAAGCACTTTTTTGTGCATGACTTGTATGACAACCTGTTTGAATTTGTTGAAACCCCTGAACATTTTTTGACCAAACATAGCAATGGGGGCGTTTTTGGAGCGTGTATCGGGGTCACAAGTATCCAGGAATCCATGAAAATTTATCACGACATCCTGGGTTATGATGATATTGTGTATAACCGTAAAGGCGCCTTTAACGATCTGCGTGACACCCCCGGCGGAAAAGAAGAAATCAGACGTGTGCTGCTCAGGCACAGCAAACCCCGTAAAGGGGCCTTTGCGCCACTGCTCGGGCCTTCCGAAATAGAACTAATTAAAGTCAGATCACGGAAACCCAAAGGGATTTTTAAGGACCGCATGTGGGGAGACCCAGGGTTTATCCATATTTGTTACGATATCAACGGTATGAACATTTTAAGACAGGAGGTAAAGGATAAAGGCTTCCCATTTACCGTTGACAGCTCTGAGAGCTTTGATATGGGCGAAGCTGCAGGCCATTTTTCATACATTCAGGCGCCCGAAGGCACACTCATTGAATTTGTTGAAACGCATAAAGTGCCTGTAATGAAAAAGCTTGGATGGTACATCAACCTTCAAAAACGTGATCCCAAAAAGCCGCTGCCACATTATTTGCTCAAAGCAATGGGCATCAATAAAGTGAGAAAAGTGTAAGCTTGTAATGCCATAAATTTTATTGCGCTCGATGTGTAATGTGGCAGTAGAACCTGTTTTTTTGTCAGGTTTAGGATTCATTTTACCACAGGCCGTTTTATAAACTTCACTAACCTGTCATCATAAATTTCAATCGAAAAGTTGAATTTTTCCGCTATGTAATGCAATGTTTTTTTGGTATAAATAAAGATGTGTGTCGAATCTTTCCGGTAAGACCAATTAATGAAATCAATCTTGTCATGGTAAAGAAGGGTCATGATGATCAACCATCCGTTTGGCTTTAGCAAACGCTTTAGTTTCTGTATTTCTTGTTTTGGATTGTGAAAATGTTCAAAAACTTCACAACTGTAAATAAAATCGTACTGATGATTCAAATAATCTTTATCCGGGAAGAAAAAGGGATCGTACAGATTAATTTGATAAGATTTATCTTTTAGCATTTTGGCAATTACCGGCCCTGTTCCGCAACCGTAGTCTAAGCCTTTATGTTCCGGGGTAAAATGCTCCAATATAATATTTGTGACAGGAGAGGTGAAATTTTGATAATGGACATCGTTTACATCGTTGTTATGTTCTTCATACCTTGATTTTTCATTATCCGGCGTGATGTGAAAGGCCTTGTCTTTTACATAAGCTCCGCATGTGGAGCATTTAAAAAATTCCGCATCTGTTTTTTCTTTCAACTTGGAATCGCACAGGGGACACAACATAAGCCTTAAGGGGACTTCTATTAATTCTTTTCTTGATTCTACCACGAATTTAATGGGAAAGTTTAAATTAGCAAAAAAAGTTATGTTTTCAAAACAATTATTTGATACCCTATTAAACTTGCCCGGCGATAGAAGGGATTGAACGCATATCGGGATGAGTTTGAATTTTACACAGACCCGCCATACTGCATCAGAAATGCTTTGATGAAAGGATTGAGTTCACCATCCATAACGGCCTGTACATTTCCGGTTTCGTAATTTGTTCGCAAGTCTTTAACCATTTTATAAGGATGCATAACGTATGACCGGATTTGTGAGCCCCATTCAATTTTCATTTTTCCTTCTTCAAGTTTGTCTTTTTCTGCCTGTTGTTTTTGGAGTTCTATTTGATATAATTGTGACTTTAATAACCGGAGGGCATTGTTTTTGTTTTTATGCTGGGAACGTGTTTCTGTATTTTCAATGGTAATGCCGGTTGGCATATGTTTTAGCCTCACGCCGGTTTCGAGTTTATTTACGCTTTGTCCTCCTGCACCACTGCATCTAAAGGTATCCCATTCTATGTCGGCCGGATTGATTTCAATATCAATGTTTTCATCAATGAGGGGATACACAAATACAGAAGCAAAGGAAGTATGCCTTTTGTGAGCGGAATCAAAAGGGGATAACCTGACAAGCCTGTGTACCCCGTTTTCGCTTTTGAGGTATCCGAAGGCAAATTCTCCTGAAAACTCCAGCGTCACGGATTTTACACCAACCTGGTCGCCTTCGCTCATGTGAATTTGTTTAATTTTATAATTGTTTTTTTCACCCCAGCGGAGGTACATTCTCATTAACATATCAGCCCAGTCGTTGCTTTCTGTTCCTCCTGCACCTGCGTTGATTGTCATCACTGCATCCATGCGATCTTCTTCGTTGCGCAACATGTTTTTAAGTTCCAGATTTTCAAGGGCATTCAGGAGGTCCTCATGTGCAGTATTAATTTCTTCTTCTGATGCTTCATCATCTTCAGCGAAATCCAGCAGCACTTCCAGGTCTCCGAGTTTAGTTTTTACTTTATTAAACGCATTGACCCAGTTTTTTTCCGAGGAGATTTGTTTGAGCAATTTTTGGGCTTCTTCCGGATTGTCCCAGAAGTCAGGTGATTGCGATTCTTTTTCCAGGGTTTTGATCTTATCAAGCCTGTGGTCGATGTCAAAGATACCCCCTTAGCGCTTCCGCTCGCTTCTGAAGCTGCTTGAAATCTTCTTTTGTGATCATAAGAATAAGATTTTAGATAATGAGCATAGCATCACCGTAGGTTCCGAATCTGTAATTTTCTTCAATGGCAACTTTATATGCATGCATCAAAGTATCATATCCTGCAAAAGCACATACCATCATCAACAGGGTAGATTTTGGTAAATGAAAATTGGTGATCATGCTTGTTGGTACGTTTACTTCGTAAGGGGGAAAGATGAACAGGTTTGTCCAGCCTTTATAGGGTTTGAGCAATCCCATGGTGGACTTACTGCTTTCCAGCGTGCGCAAAACCGTTGTGCCAACAGCGCAGATTTGTCGTTTGTGTTCTTTTGCTTTATTTACCATGTCAGCCGTTTCCTGCGGGATGAATATTTCTTCACTGTCGATTTTATGTTTTGTCAGGTCTTCTACTTCCACATTTCTGAAATTACCAAGGCCAACGTGTAAGGTAATGAAACCAAAATTGATACCAATGATTTCAAGGCGTTTTAGCAATTCACGGCTAAAATGCATGCCGGCAGTAGGAGCGGCTACAGCACCTTCTTTACTGGCAAAAATAGTTTGATAGCGTTCCTTGTCTTCTTCTTCAACAGGACGGTGAATAAACTTGGGAAGCGGCGTTTCACCTAGTTTGTACAAAGTGGTTTTAAATTCTTCATAAGAGCCGTCATAAAGAAACCTTAGCGTCCGTCCCCTTGAAGTGGTGTTGTCAATGACTTCAGCAAGCAGGCTTTCGTTTTCACCGAAATACAATTTATTTCCAATGCGAATTTTCCTGGCAGGGTCAACCAATACGTCCCATAGTTTTTGTTCTCTGTTGAGTTCCCTCAACAAAAACACTTCAATGTCTGCATTTGTTTTTTCCTTTTTGCCACGCAAGCGGGCAGGAAAGACTTTTGTGTCATTGAATATCATGACATCGTTATCCGAAAAATATTCTTTTACATCTTTAAACGTGCGGTGTTCAATTTTTCCGGATTTCCTGTGCAAGACCATTAATCTGGATTCGTCCCTGTTTTTTGCCGGATGTAAAGCTATTCGGTCTTCGGGTAAATCATACTTAAATTGTGATAATTTCATAGAACAACGCTTTTATTTTTGTGTTAACACTTTAAATTTATATTTAGATTATAACTTTTACTTATACAGTTTAATTGTAAAAAAGTTTCATTTTAGCAATATATTTTCAATTCCTTTGTGATCATAGGCATCAGAGAGCTTGTAGTTCCCAATTTGTGTTCTTGTTAAGCCAACAAGGTAAGCTCCGGAATTCAGTTTTTCCCCAATATCTTTTGCCAGTGACCGTAAATAAGTTCCTTTACGACATGTAACGTAGATTGAGAAAAAAGGTTTGCTAAATTCTGTTAATTTTATGTTTTTAATGTAAACATCCCGTGCTTTTAGTTCCGGATGTTTGCCTTGTCTGGCTAAAGCATAAGCTCTTTTACCTTTGTATTTCAGGGCTGAGTATTCAGGTGGAACCTGTTTAATTGTGCCGGTAAAAGATTTCAAGGTGCTTATCAGGTCAGATTCAGTGATGTGATCCACCGGGAACTGTTCATCTTCTTCGGTTTCTGTGTCAAACGATGGGGTTGTTGCACCCAGTTTTATGTTGGCAAGGTATGATTTTTCCATATCCTGAAACTCAGAAATGTGCTTTGTAGCTTTTCCTGTACATACCAGTAAAAGTCCCGTTGCTTTTGGATCCAGTGTGCCGGCATGGCCAATTTTTATTTTTTCGATGCCGCGATGATATTTTAACGTGTATCTTATTTTTTTTACCACATCAAAAGATGTCCAGTCTAATGGCTTATTGACAGGTATTACCACGCCTTTCTGAAAATCTTCTGTATGTGCATTAAACACTTCCATAGCTTACATAAATAAAATTAATACAACGCCGATCACAGCACAGTATATCGCAAACCAGAAAAGTTTTCCTTTTTTTACAATGTTCAGCATCCACCGGCAGGCAATATATCCGGAGAAAAAAGCAGCTATAAACCCAATAACCAGTGGAAGAGCCTCCATTCCTGAACTGCCTGTTAGTTCTCCACTGAAAATATTCAGGAGGTTTTCACCTATGATGGGAAGTAAAACCATCAGAAATGAAAATTTCGCCACATCTTCTCTTTTATTTCCCAGCAATAAACCGGTGGAAATAGTTGCTCCGGAGCGGCTGATTCCCGGAAATACAGCAAAAGCCTGAGCAATGCCAATAACAAATGCATTGTTGTAAGTGATTTTCCGGGAGCGGCTTTTAAAAACATGTGTAAAAGCCAGCAAGGTGGCCGTTACAAGCAGCATGATACCTATAAATGGCATGTTGTCCCCGTTAAAAAATTGTTTGATATCTTCTTTGAAAAATACGCCGACAATACCTACGGGAATCATGGAAACAAGGATTTTCAATACCATTTTGGTTTCTTCGTTGTATGTAAACTTCAGGCTGCCGGTGATCAGGTGTTTAATTTCCTGCCATAGTACAACAATAGTGCTTAGCACGGTGGCACCATGTACCACAATGGTAAAATACAGGTTTTCTTCACCTGTAATGCCAAATAAAGCTTTTCCGATTTCCAGATGACCGGAGCTGCTTATGGGCAAAAATTCGGTAAGGCCTTGAATAAGGCCAAGTATCAACGCTTCAAACCATTCCATTGTAAGCTGTGGATTTAGTCTTTATCTTCTGTTTTGGGTTGCCGTGGTTTTTTCAATATGGCATACAATTCAATGACAAAGCCCAGCATAATTATTATGGGTGCAATGGTTAGGCGCCTTGTGCTGAATATTTCGTAATGAAATTTCAGGGGATCGTGATTGTTTCCTCCTGACATGAGGATCATTCCAACAACAATGACAATAAATCCAACGATCATCGGGATGTAATTGGATTTGTCAAATGCAAATATGTCTTGGTTTTTTTCTTTGGTTTTGCGTGGTTGTTTAGCCATTAGTAATACAAATTTTCCGGGTTAATTCTTAAATACTTATTGACTGAAAAAAACGTCGAAAGATACGAAATTATTATTCCCAAACCTAATACAATACCAAACAACGGAACAACAATCCTTACATCGCTTAAACTGATGATATCTGAAAATTCCTGGTGCATGAGGTTTATCAGGCCGATCAATATGAGGCAAGCCAGTATGGCAGCGATAATGCCTTCAACAACACCTGTTGTAATAAAAGGCCGGCGTATGAAGGATTTTGATGCTCCTACAAGTTGCATGGTGCGAATGCTGAATCGTTTTGAATACACCATCAGCCGTATGGTATTATTGATGAGAGCAAAAGATATCAATAACAAAAGCACGGCAAAACCAAGAAAGACCAGGCTGATGTTTTTGATGTTTTTGTTAACGGCATACAGTAAATCTTTTTGGTAAGTAACCTCATCCACAATATGGGTATAATCCATGATGCGTTTTTCTATCATTTGCACAGAATCAGGGTTTGTATATGCAGATTCCAGGTATAAGTCAATGGACCCCCACAGTGGGTTGTAATCAAGTATCTCAATAAAATCTTCTCCCAGGTCTTCTTTTAGCTTTTCGGCTGCATCGTCTTTGGAAATGAATTCGGCATACCTTACAAAACTCAGACTTTCCAGGTTCTTTTTAAACTTGATAATATCAGGGTTTCTGGCTTCGTCTTTAAGCTTTACATTCAGGTTAATGCTTTCCCTGACATGTTCTGATAACATTTGTGCGTTGAGCATCAAATAGCCGACAATACCCAGCAGAAAAAGAACCAATGTCATGCTTAGTACTGTGGTTATCATGGCACCGCGGATTCTGCCTTTGAATATTTTTTTCTCTTTCTTTTTCTTAGCCATCTTATTATCGTTTGATGAACCTGAAATTCATGTGTCTGTTTTTTGTTATTATGCGCAGGATATATACCCCTGGAGAGGTGTTTTCAAGTGGTAGCCTGTAATTTGTGTTTTCAGTAATTCCGAATTGTTTGATCACTTTTCCGTTGATGTTCACTATTTCAACGGTTTTAGGTTTTTCCTGTAAATGTAAATCAAGGTTCAAATGATTTACAACGGGGTTGGGGTACAAAGCAACTGATTCCTCTGCGTATAATTGGCTTATATCGTTATCATCAAAAACCGTAACTTGTATGCTGTCTGTGTCTGAACAGCCATTGTCTAAGCTTACTGTAAGCCAGACATCATGAGTGCCTTCCCCCAGCACAGCTCCTGAATACAATGCGCAGGTATCGGGATCACCATTGCTCCAGTTGTATTGATCGTACACATTATCAACGCACAGTTCAAGGGTGGAATCAATGCTGATGGTGTGATTTTGTCCGATATCCACATGTGGCTGTTCCAATATGCTCATGTTGACCGTATCCGAATAGGTACAACCGAAAGCATCCCCTTCGGTGATTACCCAGTATTCCCCGCTTTCTGTCACCGAAATGGAGGAGGCTGTTGAGCCTGTGCTCCACAAATACGAATATGCTCCTTCGCCTGCATCAAGTGTCTGGGGACCACAGTAATTGCCGTCAGGCCCCAGGTTGACGTAATGATACGGATGAAATTCTATATACACGGTATCGTATCCGACGCAACCGTTTTCACCTGTGGCTGCGAGGGTGTATTCTCCGGTTTCGGTAACGGTAATGCTGGCAGCGTTGCTTTGTCCATTGTTCCAATCGTATGATTGAATTTCGCCAAAAGCAGATAAAACAACTTCATCGCCATCGCATAACTCCTGGTTTTCGCCAATGTCAATTTCAGGTGCCGGATCAATTTCTACCGTAACGGTATCCGAATTGGCTGTAGCGCATCCGTTATAAGCCTGGAAATAATATTCCCCCGCCATGTCATCGCTGATGTTGGGAATGAAAAGCGATGTGTCGGTTTGCCCGGCAATGGGCTCATCGTTGAGGTACCACTGATAAAACATGTTTTCACCCTGGGCATCGGCATACAGGATAAGCGTTTCATTTTCACACATTTGGGTTCCTACGGGGTCCCAGGTAATTGCGGGTGTGGTGCCAATGTTTACCAGTACTTCATCGCTTTCTGTTATTCCGCAGATGTTATCGGCTACACACATATAATATCCTGTTTCAAGTGTCTCGGCAGGGTTGAATTCCAACAGTGTATCGGTTTGGCTGGTCAGGGCAGATTGATTTTTAAACCACATGTAATTAACAGGTTCAGTTCCTTCAACATTTACAACCAATGCAGCGCTGTCACCATGGCATATATCAATATCTTCAGGTTGAAGGGTAAATTCCGGATAGGTAAACACCTGTACTTCAAAATCATCAGAAAACACATCTTCACATTGGTTGGAAACAATGGCGTAATAAGTGCCTGCCTGATATTCTGTAATGCCATTAAAGGCAAGTATTTCATCATTGCTTACGGTATCAGCTTCATCCTGGTTTACCCAGTAATAATCAAAAGGCTCGTCACCCTGGACAATCATTTCAGAATAGGCTGTATCTCCTTCGCAAACAGCAATGGGATCGGGCTGGGATATGATATTGGGAGGCATAATGACTTCAATGATGGCGTTGTCAGTTAAGACATCTCCACATTCGTTCCAAACGTAACAGGTGTAAATTCCACTTTGTCCTTCATTGATGTCTTCAATCACCAAATTGGGTGACTGTGTTCCCGAGCAATTTGCATCTTCTACATCTACGTCGTTCCGGCGCCATTGATAATAGAGGGGTTCTGAACCGTTGACTTTTACGTTTAGCTCAACCGTATCGTGCAGGCATACTTCATTACCCACAGGTTGTTGGGTAACAACCGGAGGGGATTGAGGTACGATCATAGCAGAATCTGAATACACGGTTCCGCAGGTATTCATAAATGCGGCGTGGTAATAAGTGGTGTCACCCGGTTCAATGGTGATGGGCAAGTGACTTTCATCTGCTCCGGAAATTATGGTGCCGTTTTCATACCAGGCTATGGCTATCGGTGGTGTTCCTGTCGCAGTTGAAATCAGGGTTGTGTCTGCTCCAATGCACATGGTGTGATCAATCGGTTGAGCAGTGACCTGGGGTAAAGTGGTCACCGTAAGGCTTACCTGGCCTGTGTTGATGCTGTCGCAGTCATTAAAAATACTGCATGACACCATTCCGGCTGTGTCCGCATCAACATTTGTAAAGATCAATGTGTCTGAGGTTTCCCCGGGTAGGAGAGTGCCTTCATGAAACCATTGATATTGCAAATCTGTACCATCGGCTGTAACACCAAAGCCTGCATCATTGCCCTCACATACTGTCATAGGTGATGGCCCTGACACTATGCCGGGAAGCAATGTGACGTTTACTTGTATGCTAACGGGCCCGTCGCTTCCACAGGCATTATCAACAGTGCACGCGTATGTGCCATCATCCGCTGCGGCTAAATCAGTGAATGTTACATTGGGGCCGAAGAATGAGATTGGATTTCCATCGTGTGTCCAAGTGTAGTAGAGATTTTCACCGGTGGTGTTAACGCTTATTTGCTGGTTTGTCCCTTCGCAGTAGATGCTGTCAGGAGTTTGCCCGGTTATTTGTGGAGGCCCGGAAACAACAAGCAGTTGAAAGTCGTCCGTTGTATCAGAACTTACAGTGTTGCTGACAATGCAATAATATGTGCCCTCATTGGTTTCATCTGCCCCGGGAATTACAAGCGTGTCGTTATCGTTCCCTATACTTGTTCCGTCTAAAAACCATTCGTATGTAAACGGTTCTGTACCTGTTGCTTCAACAACAAAACTCACATCGTCACCCGTACAAATTACTTTGCCGGAAGGGGAGGTGATGATTTCCGGGTCCTGTGCGGATGCATGCAATGTAAAGGCAATAAAGGCAATTGTGGCAAATAATTTCCAAGTTTTTTCCATAATCTTCATGAAATAAATAAATAATCTTTTTATCAAGCAAACAAAATAACAAAAAAAATCCGATTATCTCAATCATTTTTTATGAACAATGATTGTGAATTATGAAATTTGATGTTAAAATCCCATCTTTATTGTGGTAACGATGTGGTGTAAATGTACCCGACGCAGATTAGATAACACCCTTGAAGTCGGCACTCAGCCTGGTTTGCATTTCTGCTATGATTGCAATTGACTTTTTAAGGCTTTGCAATTCAAACTCACTCAACGATTCCGGATGAACAGTATTTTCTGGGGCTTCACCTTTGTGAATGGCCTCATTTTGAATATCGAGCCTTAGTTGCATTAGAAATTTGTATGTGTGTGTGATGTTGTTAAAAAAACTGACCGGAATAATATTTTTATCTTTTAATTTTGTCAGGCGCGATAATGTGTTGTTTTCAGGAAAGCCGTTTTTTAAACTATATACCCTGGCAAATGCGGTGACTGGCATCAGCAGTTTTTTAACGTCAATTTCTTTGTTCCCGCCTGTTGAAGGCAATTTAGCATCGATAATGTTACCAGCCATGTGGTACAGAAAAACAGATTTATTCAGGACTTCTTTTGTTACAAACGTTTTTAATTCATTGGTCAGGCTTTCTTCTCCGGCGACAAATCTGAAATCAAAAAATATAGCGGCTTCAAGCACGCTTTTGGGGTCGCTGTTGTTTACCCATTTCGAAAAATAAGATTTCCAGGTGCTTAATGGTTGGTTCCATTTCGGGTTTTGAGCCATAATCTCCCCATTGCAGTAATGTATTCCGGCTGAGTTCAGTCCCGTATTGATGATTTCGGCAAATTTTTCAAAATATTGCCTGACTTCAGGTGTATCTTTATAAGCATCATCATAAATAATGGCGTTGTCCTGGTCTGTAACGAGGCTTTGTTCTTTACGGGCTTCACTTCCCATTACCATAAAGGCGTATTTACACGGAGGCTCGCCCAATGATGCTGTGGCCAGTTTGATTAGCTGCAGGGTTATGGCATCGGTGACAGAACTAATATAATGCGTCATCAACCAGGGTTTGATCCCACTTTCAGACAGGGCCTTGATGTAAGCCGGTACCCTGAGAAAGATATGTTGAAAATCGGAAACTGAGGTAAATTGGTTTACCTGTGCAATAAAATTGGCGGGTGCATTTTTATGTACCCTGAAAAAGATGTCTTTGTGCAGAATTCCTGCAATGTCATTGCCTGAAGATTTTACAACCAGATGCGATAAGTTTTTCTGTGAAAAAGCCAGGAAAGCATCGTACAAAAGGGCCGATGACGAAATACTGGCAAGCGGGGCTGTCATGATGGTAGTGACAGGGGAGGAGAGTGGAATATCCCTTGCCATAGCCCGGTGGATAAGGTCTTTTGATGTGATAATGCCAACGGTATGATTGCTGATTTGTATCAGCAGATGATCGGAATTTTCTTTTTGCATGATCTGTGCAGCCGATGAAATGCTTGTTTGCTCTGAACAGGTAACGGCAGGCCTGAGGAAATCTTTTAACGGTTGATTCATCAACAGCAAAGCCGTTTTCAGATCATTGTTCAGTGTTTCATGGGCTTTGGTAATTTGTTGTTTTGAGCTGGGTTCTTTGGTAGTAATGATAACACGGACATCGGTTTTTGAATGGGTTTTGCTTGCCGTAACAACCATTTCCATGCCGGTGCCGTCTTTTTTAAGAAGTTTTGTTTCAAAAGTTTTGGATTTTCCCGGCACAACCAGTTCTTGCAATAATTCTGACCACGAAAAGGAAAACAGCCGGGCAGGGGGTGTGTTATACAATTCGTTATCGCTATAGCCGGTTATCCTGCAAAAGGTTTGATTGGCATAAATGATGCTGTTGTCACTTACCATCAAGGTGCCTTCAGTGGATGCTTCAACCAGGGAACGGTATTTTTCACGGGACTGCATCAGTTCATCTTCTGCGGTTTCGCGTCGTTTTTCAATGTGAAGGCTTTGACGGATGATGAAAAACAACATTATACCTATTAATCCTGTGATGATCAGTGATATGAAGATGATTCGCTGTTTCAGGGTGCTTATTTCTTTACGTACATCTTCAATGTATATGCCTGTTCCCACAATCCAGCCCCATTCAGGAAAGCCCTGGACATAAGAGAGTTTGGGAACTACCCTGGAGGTGTCATCTTTCCATTGCCAGTAATAATTCAGGTACCCCTGACCAGCACTATCCACTATTTCTACGGATCTTTTGAACAATTTTACCCCCCTGGGGTCTTCGTAACCTGATAAGTCCTGGCCGATTAGTTCCGTACGGTAAGGATGCATAATCATGGTAGGAGCTGTATCGGTTATCCAGAAATAATCTTTCCCTTCGGGGCCGTAACGCATCAATTTGATCTTGGATTTTGCCAGGTCTTTTGCTTCTTTCAGGCTGTAAACAGAATCTGTATAATCCTGATGGAATTCATCAATCAGGCTGCATGCCGTTTTTGTTAACTCCCTGATCATTTCTTTTTTGCTTTCCATCATGTTTTTTTCCATGATGGGTATGATGATCAGCCAGACAGAAAAAAAGTACAGCAGGATCGCAATGATCGCAGGTAGGATAATGTTGATGAATATTTTATTTAGTCTTTTGGTTTTCATAGTGTTTAATTTATAAAGGTAATTAAACAGTGTGAAGATAAAAAAATAAAAGTATATCAACAAAAGTAACTATTCACTTGTGGCTTTCTCTGACAGGTGGCTAAATCAGAGGTATTATATGGTACGTGCTTCGGCTTTAAAAGTTTCGGTGTCAAAGATAAGAAAGCCGTTTTTGTTTTTTCCTGCAGCGACAGCCGGACACATTATAATTGATTTTTCAAATTTTAGTTTCCGTTTACCAAACCTGCGCATGCATATTTTATTCCCGGTAATATACAATAACCCCGGGGTATGTTCATGCCCGGTGATGGATAAAAAAG
>CAZGPW010000061.1:0-6333 GCA_964527535.1 uncultured Bacteroidales bacterium | reverse complement strand
ACCTGTTTTCGTACTTCAGAATTGAAACTTACCGGTATTACACAATAGGATTAGGTAAGCAGCGGGTTAATCATAACCCATTAAAAATGCAGTAGAACCGAACAAATAAACTATACCCGGCCACCCATTCCATATTATTCAGGTAATGTATCAGGAATCATTGTATTATCAATGGTAACATTGGTAATGGATGCGCCGTATCCACCCCAGTAGCCGTCTGCTTTGCCGCCTTCGATGTTGCTTTTCAGGGTAGCCGGATTGGTAAAAGGATTGCCGGCCGTTCCCAAATGTTTATAATAAGACTCCCAAAAAATAAAAAGGCTTGTATTTATGGTGCTCAACTTGATGTTGACTTCGTCACCAAATTTATGATAAACCGCTTCATTCCAGGCTGTGTCACTTTCAAATTCATCCTGGAAAAAATCATTGCTGTCGTATCCTTTTGTTAAAGGCGTGTAATGCAGGGTGTCTCCGTTACGGCCTTCATCATCAAACACGGGTGTTCCATAATAGGGTGGAAAGTAGCCATAATGCTCGCCAATGGTTTGTAATTCCAGGGCATAAAAATTCCGCTGGTTTTCCGGGTCTTTAAACAAAAAGTGCAGAAATCCCAGGCTGTCATTGTCTCCCATAAAAGTAAACCATGTAGAATCAATATGTACGGGCTGCAGAATTTCCGTTTCTGCCCAGTACAATGTGTTGTTATAGTGAATTTCCAACCTGTAATTGTGTCCGGGAGTGCCTTCGATTGTGTTGCCAAAATACCCGAAATAGGGAAAGTTGGTGAATGTAAACCCCGCATTAAGGGTATCGGTTGAAATTCCATCGGATACGGTCATCAGCAAAGTGCTGTCGTAAATCAATCCAATGCTGGCTTCAAGGGCTGCAACGTAATCAGATAAATTCATGTCTGAAGAATCAATATCCGGCATTTCAACCGGATCGAAATATCCCATGTTGTGCGTCAGAAAAACTGTGGCCGGTTTCCCGTTTTCTATTCGTCCCTCCACAATAAGTTTATCTTCAGGTTTTGGTAAATCCACGGTGATGTCTGTTTCGCAATTCCAGAGTATCAGCGAAATTGTTAACAACAGGAAGGGTATGTGTATTTTTTTTGTTTTCATGTACATCAGAATTTAAAATTCCACGTGATGGCCGGCAATATGGGAAAAAGTGAAACTTGTTTGGCTGTAGTTTGAAACGTCCCTTCCCCGGCATTTCCATCGTAATCAAAATAAATAAAATAGGGGTTTTTCCGGTTATAAACATTATACACGGAGAAATTCCATGATGATTCCCATTTTTTGGTTTTTTTGTGATGATAGGTAAGATTTATATCCAGACGATGATACGGATCTATACGGTAGGAGTTCCTCTCTCCGTACTCTTCAATGATTTCACCGTTGATAACATAGCGGGCTACGGGCAACGTGGTGGTATTACCTGTTGCATAAACAAAAACCGTTGATGCAGTAATTTTATCATTGATTTCATACGAGAGTGTAAAAGACAGGTCGTGACGACGGTCGTATTTAGCCGGGAAAGGTTCCCCGTCATTGATTTCATCAAACTCACGTGTGGTTGTTGACCAGGTGTATCCCAGCCATCCGGTAAGGGAGCCGTAGGCCTTTTTTACAAACACTTCAGCTCCATAGGATTGCCCTGTGCCAAACAAAAAATAATTGTCGGGGTTGTCGTTGAGTTGATCCATTGGCAATGCCCCGTCTGCATATTCTATCATGTTGTCCATGTCCTTATAATAGAGCTGCAGTGAGGTTTCAAACAAATTGTCTTTAAAATTTCGAAAATACCCAATGGCATACTGAGCACCGATTTGTGGTTTTACCACGTCAGAACTTGGAATCCACAGGTCTGTAGGTAAAGTAGAGGCCGACAGGGAAGCCAGGTGAATGTATTGCTTGTTTCTGATGTATGATGCTTTGACAGAGCTTGTCGTCCCCAGGCTGTATTTAACATTTACACGGGGCTCAAGCGAATAATAGTCTGCCACCATTTCTGATTTGTCGTAAGAAACACTGTCAACATTATCAAGCAGGTATTCATCTTTAATATACCGGGTGAATGGCCCGACTTGTAAAAATCCACTGGTACGTAATCCTGCGTAAATGGTGAGTTTATCATTGATAATGTACTCATCGCTTACATATACGGCAGCTTCATGGGCGTATTGTTTTTGAGCCTTTCCCAGGTCAATTTCTTCATCATTCTGTTCTATGTTGATGGTATTGGGAAAAAACGTGTGATTGAGGTAATCAACACCAAAACGAATTTTATGCAAAGGCCCCGGCATGAATGTATAATCTTGTTTTAACTGATAATCCCGGATACCGGAACTTTGTATTAACCTGAAATCACTGTCACCTCCCGAGCCAAACGATACATCTGTCTTGAACCGGTAATCTGAAAATAAAGCCGTGGTATTCACAAAAAACTTGTTTGAAAACAAATGATTCCATCGCAAGCTTCCGATACCGTTTCCCCACGGAATTTTGATATTAAAGTCCCCGTCGGTATTGGAAAAATTAAAAACATCTTTTCCGTAATATCCGGAAAGGTAAAGCCTGTCGGTATCAGAAAATTTGTAATTGAGTTTCAGATTGCCATCGTAAAAATAATATCCTGAACCTTTGAAAGGGGACTCTTTATTGATAAAAGGTTTCATTAAGACATCAATGTATGTACGCCGTCCCGAAATAAGAAAAGAAGCTTTGTCTTTTTTTATTGGGCCCTGTGCAGTGAATCTGGTGGCAATGGTTCCAATACCCCCTTCGAAATCATGGGTTTTCATGTTGCCATTTTTCATTTTGATATCCATGACAGAGGATAGTCTGCCACCATAGCGTGCAGGCATCCCGCCTTTGTACAATTCAAAACCTTTGATGGCATCGGCGTTAAAAACAGAAAAAAATCCAAACAGATGAGATGCATTATACACTGTGGCTTCATCCAGGATGATAAGGTTTTGGTCAGGGCCACCGCCGCGCACGTAAAATCCGGTATTGCCTTCACCGGCGACTTGCACACCCGGAAGCAACTGTATGGTTTTCATAACATCCACTTCGCCCATAAAAGCAGGCAGCTTTTTTACTTCTTCAACCGGAATTTTTTCGACACTCATTCTGCTGCTGTTTACATTGGCATCCGACCGTTCACTTTCAACAACCACTTCTTCTGTTTGGTAAGCTCTGGGTGTGAGTTCTATGTTTATTCTTTTATCTTCAGTAATCGTGAGTGTTTTAGTTTCTTCTTTATACCCTATGAAACTGTATGTAATTGTGTATGTTCCATCAGGCAAAGTAAGGCTGTAAAATCCATAAGCGTTGCTTGTGGCTCCCAGTGAAGCATCTTTTACGATCACGTTTGCCCCGATCAGCTCTTCCCCGGTTGTCATGTCCCGGATATAACCGCTGACGGTATGTTTTTGTGCAAACCCGCTGATGAAGAGAATACTCAGTACTAATGTACCAATAACATATTTCATGATCTTATTTTTTACAAAAATAGCATTGTTTGCAATTTTAATCAAAATCTGTAACAACAATCCTATTGTTTTGTTTTACTTTTGTTCCTGATGTGAATAAGATATGAAGAATTAAAAAAACATTTTTTGGTTTATTCAATTATAGCATGTATTTTTGCAACCTGAATAAGTTCGGGATGTAGCTCAGCCCGGTTAGAGTACTCGTCTGGGGGGCGAGGGGTCGCGAGTTCAAATCTCGCCATCCCGACAAGCATAAAACCCCTTTCAGCGTCAGCTGGAAGGGGTTGTTTTGTTCATGCAGCCGAAAACTTGTTTTCAGGCAGCATGAACAAAACAACCCACAGACCGACGTCAGGAGGACTGTAGGGGTTTTCTGCTTATCACTCCCCCCACTAAGATTGCGGCGGCGGCAGCCGGCGAAATCCCGCCATCCGGAATTGAACAACCCACAGACCGACGTCAGGAGGACTGTAAGGGTTTTCTGCTTATCACTCCCCCCCCACTAAGATTGCGGCGGCGGCAGCCGGCGAAATCCCGCCACAAAACATTTTTTGAACAACCCACAGACCGACGTCAGGAGGACTGTAGGGGTTTTATGCTTATCACTCCCCCACCAGGATTGCGGCGGCGGCAGCCGGCGAAATCTTCCTGCCAACAATCCATTGAAAGGAAATTAATCTAAAACGTGTTTTTCAGGTTGTATGCACAAAAAACCCCCAGGCTGACCATGATGGCCTGCCTGGGGGTTTATGTTGTCGGGGTGGCGAGACTTGAACTCGCGACCTCTTCGTCCCGAACGAAGCGCGCTACCGGGCTGCGCTACACCCCGTTAATTACTCATTAATCACCGACAAATTTACGACTTATTTTTTTTCTGACAAATGATTGTGAATATAAAATATACCGGTTTTTTTTTAGGCAAAAACAATTAGATTTGTACCTTTATTCATAAGGTATGAATTTTAAAATTATAGGATATACCCTGGGTGTTCTCCTGATCATTGAAAGCATTGCCATGCTTTTGGGATTACCTTTTTCGATATATCACGGGGATTCAGACATTGCGGCTATTTTAATCTCATCCGGCATTACAGTTATTACCGGACTTTTCTTAATGATTACCTTAAGAAGAGCCAAGCGCGATGTTGGCAAACGCGAAGCTTATGTGATTGTCAGCGTTGGCTGGATATTTATGTCCTTGTTTGGTACGTTGCCTTTTATTTTAAGTGGTACGATCACCAATTTTACCAATGCTTTTTTTGAAACCATATCGGGTTTCACAACTACCGGAGCGTCCATACTAAACGATATAGAATCGTTCCCTCATGGCATCCTGTTTTGGCGTAGTTTTACACAATGGCTCGGGGGCATGGGGATTATAGTGCTGTCTATTGCCATTCTTCCCCTTATAAAAATTGGGGGGATGCAAATGTTTTCGGCAGAAGTGCCTGGTCCTACAACCGATAAGTTAAGCCCGCGAATCAAACAAACAGCCATGAAATTATGGATAGTTTACTTATGTTTCACCCTGCTTGAAGCTATTCTATTAAAATTGGGCGGCATGAGTGTGTTTGATTCCATCAACCATGCTTTTACCACCATGGCAACGGGTGGATACTCCACAAAACAGGCCAGCATTGCTTATTTTGATTCCCCTTATATTCATTATGTGATTACGGTTTTTATGTTTTTGGCGGGAACCAATTTTGCATTGTCTTATTATGCGCTTACAGGAAAACCCGGAAAGCTGTTTAAGCACGAAGAATTCAGGTTTTACCTGAAAATCATCCTTGGCAGTGCGCTGATTATTGCTATTGGGTTGTTTTGGAAAAACGGGCTGGGCGCAGAACAGTCCTTTCGAGATGCGCTGTTTCAGGCAGTAAGTATTATTACTACCACGGGATATGCAACAGCTGATTATATGAATTGGTCGCCAGATGGTTTATGGGTGTTGATACTAATGCTTATGTTTATTGGCGGGATGGCAGGGTCAACAGGCGGAAGTGTGAAAGTAATCCGCATTCAGATGTTGTTTAGAAATGCCTACCTTGAATTTAAAAGGTTGTTGCACCCCAATGCTGTTATTCCTGTTCGTTTTAATCATCAGTCGGTACCTTCTCAGGTAGTGAATAATATCCTTGCTTTTGTTATTCTTTACATCATGATTTTTATGTTTTCGGTTGTTGTGATGTCATTTATGGGACTTGATTTTGATACCGCCATCGGAGCTGTTGCTGCTTCAATTGGCAATATCGGTCCCGGAATTGGAGGGGTAGGTCCGGCTGAAAATTATGCCTTTATTCCGGCTGCCGGAAAATGGTACCTGGGTTTTCTAATGCTGATCGGTCGTCTTGAGTTATTTACAGTGATAATCATTTTCAGTCCGCTACTGTGGCAAAAGTAACCATAATAGTTTTTCTTCTCGTTCAAAAAAAGCTTGTGAGCAAATTCGTAATTGCTGTATTTCCATACTTAATACCGATATGTGTTCAATCCCGTCTATCGCCGGGCAAGTTTATAATTTTAGTTCGCTACCGCTCCTAAAATTTTGTGCAAGTGAGAACAGAGCCAAGTCGAAGGGTCGCTTGAGCTTTGCCGAGTGCGATGTATTGAGCGCAGTCGAAATGCAGCCATAATTATGCAAATTACATTGAACATCATCGGTATAATACAGAGAATCAATATATTGTAATTTTTAGTAATCATCAATAAGTATAATACATATTACACAATTGCGATGTGCTGCGATGTGCTGAGCGCCGCCGAAGTGAGCTTGCCGAAGTGAACGCAACTTGGTATAACAGGGGTAAATACTCATCATTCAACCAGTA
>CAZGPW010000060.1:0-2539 GCA_964527535.1 uncultured Bacteroidales bacterium | reverse complement strand
CGTTTCCCATTGTGCGTGCACATGATCAACCGATATGAGGAATAGAAATGCCATAAGCAAAAGGCTTACACGCCGGTGTTTACTGTGTGTGTGTGTGTGGCAGCGGGTGTTGGCTGTCTGTTGTCGTTTGGTTTTGTTTGAAGTTTTTTCATTGTACTGAATTTTTTTACATGTAATCTCTATACAAATATACGTAAATCTTTTTAAAAAGTTGCAAAATAGTTAAGGTTTTTTTAATTCGGTGATTTCGACTCCGCTCAACCACCTGGAGTGGTACAGGTGATTTCGATTCTAATTCCGGTGGTTTCGACTCCGCTCAACCACCTTTCGATCGTATCTGGTGTACAGCGCAGGTGGCTGAGCGAAGTCGAAGCCACCGGGTTTAAGTTTACAAGCTTTCTTTCAGGCTCTGCCCGATTTCGGCGGCTGTATCCGCTACGTTGACACCTGCATTCTTTAAGGCGGCTATTTTTTCAGCAGCAGTGCCTTTGCTTCCGGCAATGATTGCCCCTGCATGTCCCATGCGTTTGCCTTTGGGAGCTGTTTGCCCGGCGATGAAAGCCACCACCGGTTTTGAAATATGTGCTTTTATGTATTCTGCAGCTTTTATCTCCATGTCACCACCAATTTCCCCAATCATTACCATGGCTTTTGTTTTCGGATCCTTTTCAAACATATCAAGCAAATCAATAAAGGAATATCCAATGATGGGGTCACCACCAATTCCCACAGCGGTAGAAATACCAAAACCTGCTTTGACAACCTGGTTAGCGGCTTCGTAAGTCAGTGTTCCGGATTTTGAGATCAGGCCGATTTCTCCGGGTTGAAAAACAAAACCGGGCATGATACCAATCTTGCATTCGTCCGCAGTGATAATGCCCGGGCAATTGGGGCCAATCATGTTGGTATTTGTATTTTCCAGGTACTGTTTGACATAAATCATGTCTTTCACCGGAATGCCTTCTGTGATACACACCACCAATTCAATACCTGCATCGGCAGCTTCCATGATGGAATCGGCAGCAAAAGCCGGGGGCACAAACACAAGCGACACATCGGCACCAGTGTTTTGGCGTGCTTCTTTAACGGTATTAAAGACCGGTTTCCCCAGGTGTGTCTGGCCGCCTTTGCCAGGCGTGACGCCTCCCACAATGTTGGTTCCGTAATCTATGCATTGCTTAGCATGAAAACTTCCTTCTTTTCCGGTAAAACCTTGTACAATGACTTTAGAATTTTTATTGACTAGAATACTCATGATGTTAGTTTTTTACAATGTGAACAACTTTTTCGGCACCCTCATTCAGGTCTTTGGCAGCTACAAGCTGGGGAATTTTTGAATTTTCAAGGATATTCATCGCTTCCTGTGAATTTGTACCATCCAACCTTACCACCACCGGCACGGGGATATCCACGTGTTGGGTAGCCTGGATGATGCCATTGGCAATACGATCACAACGGACAATGCCACCAAAAATATTGATAAAGATGGCTTTCACAGCAGCATCATTCAAGATGATTTCCATGCCTTTGGCCACGGTTTCAGCGCTTGCACCTCCGCCAACATCCAAAAAATTAGCCGGTTCTCCCCCTTTGTATTTTATGATGTCCATGGTTGACATGGCCAAACCTGCACCGTTGACCATACACCCAACGTTACCGTCAAGTTTCACATAAGACATGCCGTATTTATCCGCTTCGGTTTCTGTGGGTTCTTCTTCGCTGAAATCCCGCATGTCAACAATGTCTTTTTGCCTGAACAGCGCGTTGTCATCAAATCCCATTTTGGCATCCAGGGCAATCAACCTGTCATCGTCTAACAAAGCAAGTGGATTGATTTCAATGAGGCTGGCATCGTTTTCAATATATACATTGTATAAAGCCGCAGCAAATTTCCCGAAATGTTTCATTTGCCCTTTCGACAAACCAAGCCCAAAAGCCAGTTCACGTATCTGAAAAGCACGCAATCCATACAAAGGATTGATGGTTGCTTTCAATATTTTTTCGGGGGTTTCTTCTGCCACCTTTTCAATTTCCACCCCGCCTTCGGTTGACGCCATCATCACCGGCATGGCCTGTTGTCTGTCTAATGTTATACCAAGGTAAAACTCGCCAACTATGTTTGCGGCAGCTTCAATATACAATTTGTGCACGGTTTTTCCTTCCGGCCCGGTTTGGTGCGTGACGAGGGTTTTGCCCAGCATTTCTTTTGCAGCATCATGCACCTCCTTGGGAGTGGATACTATTTTCACCCCTCCGGCCTTTCCCCGGCCTCCAGCATGTATCTGGGCTTTTACCACATATTTTTCGGATGACAATTTTTCGGCTGCTTTTTCAGCCTGCTCCGGGGTCTCGGCATGATACCCTTCAAGTACAGGCACACCAAATGTTTTGAATACCTGTTTGGCCTGAAATTCGTGAATGTTCATAGTGTTTACTTGCTTGTTAGGCGCTTAAAAATCAAAACTTACCAACATGTTGTCGTTAATCATGCTGCAAGTTTGACACCCATTATTTGATTTATTTTTTTGATTTCATTCAT
>CAZGPW010000059.1:0-7961 GCA_964527535.1 uncultured Bacteroidales bacterium | reverse complement strand
AAAATAAAATTGCAATATGCTTCAAAATATGCAAGGAGCTCAAATTATTGGAAGTATTCTTATGAACAAAACATTGCCCTGAAAAAACTCAATACCATGGGACAAAAACAAGCCATGGAAACAAAATATCAGAAATGGGCTGAAAGTATCCGGTCAAAAAAATACCTTAACGTACTGGATACAATTGAAGTGGTGTATGAGCGCAGAAAAGAACATGCACTTGCAAAACAGTTTTTGCTTGAAGCCCTGTTAATCGGGCCCGATTTGCCGGTTTTTTCATTTCAATCCATGGGGTTTTTGAATCAGCTTAAAAACGAAGACCTTTCCGACGAGGAGAAGCAAAAAGCCGTTGATAAGTTCAGAGAAAAAGCCAAAGAGTTTTATAAAAATTACAATCCTGATACTGAACGAAAACTCATTGCTGCTTTGTTTGATTATTTCGCTGAAAACATAGACCCTCTTTATTATCCTGAATTTTTTGCCGAAATGCATGATAAGTATAACGGGGATTTTGAGGAATACACAGACAATATTTTCACAAAGTCATTTTTTAACCCCAAAAGCATTTTTGCTGATGAAGAAAGTATGATGGATTTTCTGGATAACCCGAAAGCAAAGAACCTGGAAAAAGATCCCGTTTATAAAATGGGAACCTCCATTTTGTCAATGTACAGAAATGTTTCCGGTAAAATGGACGAAAAATCCAAAAGCCTTGAGCAGGCAAGGCGCTATTTTGTGCAGGGATTAATGGAAATCAACAAGAAATTTCAGTTTTATCCCGACGCCAATTCTACCATACGCCTTACATACGGAACATGTATGGGATATGAGCCGCGCGACGGGGTGGTCTATGATTATTACACTACATTGGAAGGCATAATGGACAAAGCCGATCCGGATGATATGGAGTTTGATCTACCGAATCGTATGCATCAATTGTATAATGATGAAAAGTTTGGCCATTACACAAATGATAAAGGAGAATTGCCTGTGTGTTTCATTACGGATAATGACATTACAGGTGGTAATTCAGGGTCCCCTGTAATGGATGGTGAAGGTAATTTAATAGGCCTTGCTTTTGATGGAAACACTGAAGCCATGAGCGGGGATATTGAATTTGAAGAAAATCTTCAGCGTTGTATCAATGTTGATTCAAGATACGTATTATGGGTAATGGATATTTATGCTGATGCAGATAACCTGTTAGATGAATTAACCATCGTAAAATAAACAATCACTTATAAACTTACGGTTTGCAAAGAGGCCGTCCTTTATCGGGGCGGCTTCTTTTTTCTTTCATCGCATTTCCGTATTTTCGCCCAAAAATTACAGTTATGGATAATATTCGCGTTAGATTTGCCCCCAGCCCAACAGGCCCGCTCCACATAGGTGGCGTCCGTACAGCTTTGTTCAATTACCTTTTTGCCCGGAAGCACAAAGGCACCATGATACTCAGGATTGAAGATACCGACCGGAATCGTTATGTCGAAGGCGCTGAAGGTTATATTATGGAAGCTTTAGCCTGGTGTGGCATTGAAATAGATGAAGGCGTTCGGGAGGGGGGAAAATACGGCCCATACAAGCAAAGCCAGCGCAGCGATATATACCGCAATCATGCCGGGACATTGATTGAAAACGGATGGGCGTATTACGCTTTTGATACCCCTGGATCATTGAATAAATTGCGCGAAGAAGCAGAAAGCCGGAAGGAAACATTTACTTACGATCATAATACACGCCATCAGCTTGACAACAGCCTCAACATTGGAATGGAGGCAGCTCAAAAGCGCATTGATAAAGGGGAGCCTTACGTTGTCCGCTTTAAAATACCGGAAAATCAAACGCTTAACATTAAAGATATCATTCGTGGTGATATGCATTTCAATACAGCCAACCTGGATGATAAGGTGCTTTTTAAATCCGATGGACTGCCTACTTATCACCTGGCCAATGTTGTGGATGACCACCTGATGGAAATTTCCCATGTGATACGTGGTGAAGAATGGCTGCCTTCACTGCCGCTGCATATCATGCTTTACCATGCCTTTGAATGGAGCTCACCTGAATTTGCGCATTTACCTCTTATCCTTAAACCCACAGGCAAAGGCAAATTGTCAAAGCGCGATGGCGATAAAATGGGATTTCCCGTCTTCCCTGTTGAATGGAAAACCGAATCCGGAGATGTTTTTGCCGGATACAGGGAGGAAGGTTATTATCCTGAGGCCTTTGTCAATATGCTGGCTTTGCTGGGCTGGAATCCCGGTACAGAAAAAGAACTGTTTTCAATGAGTGAATTGATAAAATATTTTGACCTTGACAAGGTAAACAAGGCGGGAGCACGGTTTGATCCCGAAAAGGCAAAATGGTTTAACCATCAATACCTCATTCGCAAAAACGATAGTGAAATTGCTGCCGATTTTATGCCCATACTCAAAAACAAAGGCCATCAAACGGACATGGAAAAGCTTACTGTCATCGTAGGGATGGTGAAAGAACGCGTTTCTTTTGCCTCTGAACTTTGGGAACAAGTGGATTTCTTTTTCGAAGCGCCTTCCGGATACCACAAAAAATTCCGCAAAAAAGCAGTAAAAAAAGACACACCTGAAATAATGCGATCCATACGCGAGGTATTGGCTTCACAGGGCGATTTTACATCAAAAAAACTTGAAAATCAGGTCAAAATATGGATTGAAAACAATGAACTTGGTTTTGGAAAAGTGATGAATCCGTTGAGACTGGCGCTTGTGGGTGAAGGTAAAGGTCCGCATGTGTTTGATATCCTTGAAATCCTGGGCAAAGAAGAGAGCCTGAAACGCATTGATGCTTTGCTTGAGGAAATTTCATGACCGTAAAACCATGTTGAATTAATGCGCCGCTTTTTTTCGGTTGTGTCTTTTGAGCACTTTTAAAACATCATACCGATAACAAGTACATCATCTGTCTGGGGCTGGGTGCCTTTGTGTTTTTTAAATCCCTCTGACAAGGATTTTTTAATGTCATCCGCCGAAGCCTCACGACAAGTGGAAATTATGTTCCTGAATGTAGAAAACTTCATTGTTTTCTGTGATTCTTCAGACAACTGATCGTAAAAACCATCCGATGTAAAAATGAGTTTATCGCCCTGGTTAATCTTTGTTTTTTCCGTAAATATCCGAGATTTTGCTTTAATCCCCGAGCGCTTCAGCGTTTTTACTTCGCCGTTTTTGATTAACAACGCTTTTTGTTTATACAGTGCCATTTCAATAACCCCGTTTAAATCAATTTTAACCAATGCTGCTGTAAACCCGTCATCATAACCTCCGGATGTTTTGGAATGTAAGCCCCAGCGTTGAATAACTTGTTCTATAATATGCCCGGGGCCTGTAAATTCACGGATCACATCATCAAATAAATAGAGACAATTTTGTGAAATGAATCCACCGGGAATTCCATGTCCTGTGGCATCTCCTAACAACACATACATTGCCCCGTGCTTTTTCCTTATCATGTAAAAATCACCGCCCACAATATCGCGTGGCATATCCAAAATAAAATGGTCACGGATGTATTGGTTTATATCTTGTGGATGGTGTTGCATGATTTCTTCTTTCACATACCGGCCATATTGTAAGCCTTCCTGAATGGTTTTATTCTTTTTTGCCAGGATGCGGTTGTTTCGTTTTCTTATATGGTTGATCCGCAGGATAAAAAACATCATTATCAGCAATAAACTCAGAAACAAAGCTCCAATAATAATAAGGTTGTGCCGGCGTTCCAGTTCTTTTTCCTGTTCCAGTTTTTCTTTTTTCAGACGTTCATTGTCATATTTTTCCTGAATATCGGCCAACAGGGCATGCATGTCCCGGGTGTTGATGCTGTCTTGTAAATGTTGATACTTTTCGAGGTATGCCAGGGCATCTTTGTGCTTATTTCTTTGGAGTTCAGTTTGATACAATAAATAAAAAAGGTCAGCTTTGCTGCTTTTGTTATCGAACTCTTTATACAGGGGTTCCGCCGCTTTGAGTTTTTCCCGGGCTTCATTGTATTTTTCTTCTTCCAGAAATATTTCCCCCATATTTTTCAAACACACTGCTTCCACGTATGGATCGGGATTGTTTTTCAGCACCTCAAGAGCCCCATAGTACGACTGTATTGCTTCCGCCTTTCTGTCAAGTGCATACAATACCCAGGCTATATTGATCCGCAACGACGCTTCTTCCATGTTCACTTCAGGGTGCTTTTTCATAATCTCCAGGCTTTGCCTGAAAAACGACAGTGCTTTTTGGTTGTTTTCCTGGTACGCAAACAGACTTCCAAGGTTGTTCAGCGCCTGTATCTGACCCTGAACGTCATTATTGATGCGTGAAAAATTGAGTGCTTTCTTGTACCATGAAACAGCCACATCATACTGTTCTGTCATGCGATGAAGTATCCCCAGGTTATTGCTGGTTTTTATTGCTATTTCGTAGTTTTTACATGCTGATGCCAGGTCAAAGGCATCCAGATAATGTACAACCGCTTCATCATACCTGGCTTTTGAATGTAAGGAAACGCCTAAGGTATAAAAAGGTTCTGCAAGCAAACAGCTGTCATTACATGTTTTTGACAATAAAACAGCTTTTTCAGCGAGTTGTATAGCTTTATTTCCTACAGAATCCGCATACAAAATGCTTTCATCGCAAAGTGAGTCTATTTGCTGAATCTTGCTTTGTTGTGCTTGCAAGCTTACTTGAAGAATACACACAAAAAGGATATACACCGTCAGCCGCATAAATGATATTAGCGTTTAAATAAAGATCCTGAAAAATACAAAAAATATCATATTCATTAAAATCTATTCGAAACTGAAACCATTGTGTTTTTACACCTGCTTGCTGATGATTTCTCAGAATAAGCGATGATCAGGTTGTCAAAGCCGCTAATTTTTCTGCCTGCTTTTTTCTGGAATAACCTTCGACATTAACGGAATGACATTTTATTGCACCCGTTTCCTGCAATTCCTGATGCAATGCCATTAAAACATCCCGCAAATCATCTTTATCCCCTATGGCGTAACCAGCTCCTGTATATGCAATGATCTCTTTTTGCAGATGTTGGCTGAATGCATTATTCCGAGGGAGGGGATAATGCTTCTTCTTCAATTCAAGCGCTTCCTTATCATTGGTAAAACACAGTAAAATACGTCGTTTTACAGCCAGGTAATCGTATATTTTTGTGCCGGTAACTGAATAATCATTAAACAACAACAATGCATGGTGTTTCGATAATTCAACAAGCAATTTTTGGTTTTCAAGTTTAGCATAAAACCTGACATGATTTTCCAATCCCGGAAAATAATCTGCGAGGTATTGTTTTATTTCCGGGGTTTTGTTGATGCCGTAAAAACTGACTTCAAAATTAACAGTCTTCGTTTCCAAAAGATTTGATAAACATTTTAACACAGCTTTCCAGGGATGCCAGGGATAAACAGATCCGGTAAACGCAATGCGCAATTTGTCGGATGTAGGTGTAAATGCCTTTTTATCATAATCCGCAGGCAGGTTAAAGCCATTGGGAATGATGTGAAATGGTTTGTTTTTGATTAATAAACTGATTTGATGTTGAGAATAATCAGAAACCGTAGTAATGAAATGGACATTAGCAAGGTATTTTTTCTCAAAAAATTTGTTCCATGTCAGCCTTAAGTAATTTGGGCTCCGCGATTTATTTTGTGACCATGGATCCCTGTAATCTGCAATCCAGGGGATGTTGTGTTTTTTGCTCAGTTTAGCAGCGTATTTGAACAGAATGAAAGGTTCTCCAGTAGCGATGATGGCATCCACCTTGTTGTTTTTTAAATATCGTTTTGCTGCGCGGAACAAGCCTGATTTCGGGCCAACAAAAAACAGAAATTGAATAAACTCATACCAGGCAGTAATGGTTTTACGTAACAAACGATTGGATAAAATGGGTTTATAAGCTGTACGAATAATGGTTCCGGTTTCACTTTCCTCATCTATAGTTTCGTCACTTTCTCCTGGAGCAATATAATCCAAATGGTTGCCGAATTTATTGCCCCATTGCCGTGTGACCACCACCGGATACACCCCGGATTCATGAAAATACTTATACCATGAATAAGGTCGCAAACCGCCTACAGAAACATAAGGCGGAAAATCATAAGCGAGGATGAGGACTTTTTTTATAGGGTATATATCGGCTGGAGGTTTTTTTATGTTTTCTGTTTTCTGTATTTCTTTTTTAACTATATAATCTTTATCAAAAAAAGATAAATCCCGCAACATGGGGACTAATTTCTGTACCTGTTTTTTTCGGGAGAATGCCACACTTGTTTCTATAGTTGCAACTCTGTGTTTCAAATCTTTCAAATGTGAAAATACAGCCTGAAAATCACTGTATTTCTCACAGGCATAAACTTGTTTCATCCCTGCCAAAATGGCATTCAAATCAGCGTTATCCGGTTTAAAGTATAGTATGGGCTTGCCTAAAGCAAGGTACTCAAATACTTTGGCATAAATCTGCGGATACCGGGGGTTTGCCGGTAATATTAGCATATCAGCACCGGACAACTTATTGATAAGCACGTTCTGAGGCAGACGCTTTGTAAAAACAACCTTAACACCATCAAGTGTTGCCGCAGCTTTTAACAAGCGCTGCTTTTGTACTGGTTGTTCCTCCAGTCCATAAAAAACCAGGTTAACCGGTTGGGGGAAGCTGGATAGGTCAACCCTGGCAAGTGCATCAAAGAGCATCTCAATGGGTTGATACGGATACAAAGTACCTGAAAATGCCATGGTAAAACCTTTTTCTTTTTCGGGTTTTACGTCAGCAAACAGTTCTTCAAAATAACCATTGTAAATGACCTCTATTCTTTGCCTGGGAAATAGTTGCCTAAGCTTCCGCTTAAAACTCACAGATACGGAAGTAAGCAAACTGGCAGTTGCAGAAATACGTTTTTCATGGACAGACAACCAATATCGCATGAGAGGATTTTTTCTGTTGTAATTCCAGCTCCAGCCATCCCGGTAATCACCTACCCAGGGGATTTGATGCTTTTTTGACAATAGCCTTGCATATCGAAACAAAACAAAAGGTTCTCCGGAAACAAGGATATAATCAACCGTATTATTTTTTAACCATTCATCTGCATACCGGTAAATTGCTTTTTTATTATCGAATGCAAAACAAAATAATTCTGTCATTACCTGTAAGCCACTCATGGTTTTCGCCAGGAACCGTTTTACAACATTTCCGGGATTTAAGATTTGCTTGTCCCTGTAATTTGAATTATAGGGAACATAATGGATTTCCCCATCATCAGAGGTATGCACATCCACTTGTTCTGAATAGCCTGAGGAGCAATACGCAACAGTCGATGATACATCATCCCGCCATTGACGTGTTATAGCAACCGGATACAAACCAAATTCATGGGAATATTTGTACCAGGCATATGGCCGCTGCGCCCCAATAGAATTGTAAGGCGGGAAATCGTATGCAAGTATGAGGACTTTTTTCATTTGTTTACCTCCCAATGACCTGCTTTATCGCTACCGATACGTTTTATTTTATTCTTACGTTTCAAGTTTTCCATATCTCTTGCGATAGTCCTTCTGCTTACATTAAATTTTTCTGCTAATTCGCTTGTTGTTATTGTTTGATTTGTTTGCAGTATTTTTAAAATCTTCAACTCTCTATTTTCTGTGACATTTTCTGTGACATTTTCTGTGACATTTTCTGTGACATCCGCGTCGGAAAAACTAAAAGTCATTATTGTTGAAGTCAGATCACTATAAATAATAGGTTTTGATTTGATGTATGCTTTCCACCCGTCAATCATCTTATCAAAGCCAAAACCGGCATTTTCTGCCAAACGTACCACCCGGAAAGCACTAGCTAAGATAGGGTTGCGGGGAATAGATAAATCCGTTTCAAGAAGCTTTTCAATGGATAATGGCAAACCACCGGGATTGAAAAACTCA
>CAZGPW010000058.1:0-49460 GCA_964527535.1 uncultured Bacteroidales bacterium | reverse complement strand
CCAATACGCGGGGCGATGAAATTGGGAATACGTCCCCATTTGGACAATTTTCTGAATATCATTGCAGCCGGCACAATCACATCAGCGCGGTCGGGTCTGTGAGGGAGCGCTGAGGCAACGAACCACTCTACCCGGACACCATTTAATGCTTTCTGTGGTATGAGACCAACCACAACCCGAGGAAACACAGCCCTCCGTTCATTAGCAACAGCTC
Source organism: uncultured Bacteroidales bacterium (assembly GCA_964527535.1). Classification (GTDB taxonomy): domain Bacteria; phylum Bacteroidota; class Bacteroidia; order Bacteroidales; family ML635J-15; genus JAQIBY01. The sequence goes on along the minus strand of CAZGPW010000058.1, from coordinate 49,246 downwards.
GTATGCAAACGCATATCCCCACAGGGTTTGTGTTAATTGATTGATAAAATAACTCAGAATGGGGGCTAAGATTGCTATGGGCACAACAAATTTCATCCTGAGCAGCCGTTTAGTGAACAAGCCAAAGGCAAACATACCAAAAAGAGGCCCGTAAGTGTAGCTGGCAACGGTAAATATGGAATCCACCACTGATCTGTCTTTTACCATGCCAAAAACAAGGATGACAATAATCAGCATCACTGACATACCAACATGAACCTGTTTTCTGATTCTTTTTAGTTGTTTTTCCGGCAATTTATCAGCCTGCAGGATATCCACAGTGAATGAGGTGGTCAGTGCTGTGAGGGCAGAATCAGCCGATGAATAGGCAGATGCTGTAAGGCCAAGGATAAACATCGCCAGAACAAGGTTCCCCAAATGTGTTTTAGCCAGCAATGGATAAAGGTCATCACCATCGGTGGGGAGAGCAATGCCTTTGCTCTGTGAGAAAATCACCAAAAGCACGCCCAGGGCAAGGAAAAGTAAATTGAATGGAATAAAAGCAAACCCGTAACTTATCATGTTTGTTTTGGCGTCTTTCAGGTTGCGACACGACAGGTTTTTTTGCATCATGTCCTGATCAAGTCCTGTCATGACAATGGTAATAAGCATGCCGGACAAAAACTGTTTTACAAAATGCTGCCGGCTTTGCCAGTCATCAAAAACAAACGTGCGGGAATACTCACTGTCTTTGATGGCGTCAATCAATCCTATGGCCGATAAATCCATTTGTTTACTGATGATAATGATGGTGGCAATCAGTGCTGTAAGCATAAGCGTGGTTTGCAACATGTCTGTCCAGATGATGGTTTTTATCCCGCCGCGATGGGTATATAACCAGATAAAAACAATGGTTACAATGACGGTTACCCAAAACGGAACATTCCAGGCATCAAAAACAACCAGTTGCAATACCGAAGCCACAATATACAGGCGAAAAGAAGCCCCGATAATACGACTTACCAGGAAAAATGCCGCACCTGTTTTGTAGGCTGACAACCCGAAGCGTTTATCAAGGTATCCGTAGATGGAGGTGAGGTTGAGTTTGTAATACAGTGGAAGCAGCACAAAAGCAATGGTAAGGTAACCCAAAAAATACCCTAATACCATTTGCATGTAAGTAAAATCCGTATCCAGTACCCAGCCGGGGACAGAAATAAAAGTTACGCCGGAAAGCGAGGCCCCCAGCATCCCAAATGCCACAACAAACCAGGGCGATTTACGGTTGCCAAGAAAAAATCCGGCATTGTTTGCATCCCGCGAGGTCAGTTGCGATACCAACATCAGGATGAGAAAATACCCCAGGATCAAACCAAGTACAGCCAATGGTGTCATGTGCCGAAGATAGAGATATTTTCAGTGACATAAAAGTGCGTAAGAATGAAAATGTTTTTGTTACTGCTTTTGAAACAATTTTCTGAAAGTACCGACCGTAATGATGTATTGACCTGCTGGTAAATTGCTAATATCAAGGTTGTTAATTTCTCGGGATATAATCTCCTGAAGCCATGTTTTACCCAGCATATCCACCACAGTGATATGTTCAGGATGGTGGCCGGATATACGAACAAAAAGCCTGTCTGATGCAGGGACAGGCCAGATAGCGGGAGCGTTGTTGTGCTTTGTTTCTAATGTTACGAGGTCGTACAGGTTCACTTCACGGTGTATGCGCACAGGTTCATTGTAATTGCCGTTTACTATAGCGTCAAGGAACAACAAGTAGTTTCCTGCTGATAAGCCATTGGTGTTCCATTCCGTAATAACAGCATCCTGAATTTCTCCCGGTAAGCCTTCGGCAATTAAAGTCAGGCTGTCGGGATTTTCTGCCTGGGCATAAAACATCCTGTATTCAGTTACAGAATAGGGACATTCCTGTCCTGCAAGGCTGCGAGCTGTACCCCGGATGTCCACCATGTTGTTGATGGATTGATTGTTCAAGCTATCCAGATACAACTCAACCAGAAAAGAAGTGTCCCGCACTGAAAACTCCTGATTGTGTTTTGTGTTGGCCATAACTACAATGCTGTGTTCTGCAAAAATATGCTGATCCCAGGGGTAATAGATTTCAGATTCCATAAATACACCGGATGATTGTTTTTCCATCACAATTTGGCATTCCACTTTTGATGAAAAGCAATTCATGGTTGAATTTTCTGTCCCCAGGTATCCGCCGCTGCCATCGCAGATGCCTCCTGTTACGTTTATAGTGGAAGATTGCATGCCCAGTGCTTCTCCGAACAAGCATCCGTTTATGTTAAGTACGGAAGTATCCATGGTGTAGAGGTTCCAGGTACGTATTTTGGAGTTTATCAGATGCAGATTTCTGTCGTCAATATTGATGGTGTTATCTGTATAAAACTGTTCATTCATAAGGCTGCTCACGGTGTGTTCTTCGCCGTCATCAAAAATAAACCCACAGGTTCTCATATCGGAATTTACGATGGTGACATCACTGCCAGCCATGGGAAACATCCCCCAATTCACATTGTAACACGAATCAATATCCACTGAATAGGGTATTTCCTCAAGGCCTGCAACTGTGTTATTGAAGTGTACTGAATCTACCCATACCGATGGAGGAAAGCTGTAGTTTGCCGTTATATTGTGGGGAAAATGGAACCACAAAATAAGATTGGTGCAGTGGTCAAACCTTGCTGTGCATGAATCCTCAAAAATAAATTCCCAGGCATTGTAAACATGGCTGAGGTTTAGTTCAGCATGGCCTCTCATGCTCATGGTAACCGTTTGTGCAAAGGTATCACGTTCCATGTTAAGGCTGGCATGGTTATCCAGAGCGCCATTCAGCAAGCCATTTCCAAAATCAAAATGGCTGTTTGTAAATGACAGCGCCGTGGTATCAAATGCGATAAGCGCGTATTGATACCTGTAATCCATAGGAAGGCTTATAAAGCAGGAATCCATGGAGGTTACTGCATGTCCGAAGGCATAAAAATGTCCTTTCAGGGTAAAATCTGCATTATTTGCCTGTATGCTGCTGTTATCAATGATGACCAGATTTCCGTTAAGCGTCATGGAAGCACTGTCCTCAAGGATAAGCCTGCCCTCGTTGATGATAGCCATATCTCCTGTGAGAGTAGTGTCATTAGAGATTGTCAGTGTCTCGTCTGGCGTGTCATCACCAATGATATGTACATATTCCCGTGTTGGTTGATTGCGAACACCGGATGAACGCTGGATGTGTTTGAAGTAGTCAAATTTGCTGGTTGTCTGGGCAGACAATGATGCAGAAACCAGTAGTAAAATGAAGATATAAAATTTTTTCATGGCTGTTTTTTTGCAAGATAGCTAATTTTAAATAGGGATGAGTTATTTTTTATGAGAGGGGGGATGCATAAATTTATTTTTTATTCCCGCTGCTTTTTTAAAAGAAATAAGAGGATATGTAAGGAATCCGAATTTTCGATAAATGACAATTTCCGATAACAGATTCCACAAAATCGTGGAAAAACTTGTTGCAACAGCAGCTCCGATCATTCCATACCGTGGGACCAGAATATAATTAAGAATTAAATTAACCAAGGCTGTTGTTACCAAAATGTTTTGGGATATTTTCTCATAACCGGTCATATTTAAAATGTGAATTGTGGCACCTGAAAAGGCACCAAAAATTTGTCCAATGGCCAGGATCAATAAAGTAGAAGATCCTTGAATAAAGTCTTGTCCAAACAATCCCAGTAAGAAGTCTGGAAATATGATAATCAGAAGAAAAACAGGAAAGGATACACTGAAATTTAGAAAACTGGTTTGTTTGATAAAACGTTTGAATCCTTTTGTGTCATTTCGTCCGTGTAATTCAGCAATTTTTGGTGCTGCAATACTGCTAATGGCTACAAGTGTGATGCTGATACATGCCGCAATTTTCAGGGTTGTGTTATAAACTCCAACGTCAGATTGTGTTTTGAAAGCTGAAAGCATAAGAATATCCATCCAGCTCATGATAAGAAATAGTGAGTTGGTTAGCATCATTGGCACTGTAATATTGAGGATGCTTTTCAGCTCAAATTTGTATTTTGGTTTTGCTGTTCGGTGGAAAGGTATTCGTTTTAGATAATATTGAAAAGTCCAAAAGCTGATAATCAATAAAACAATGATTGCTATTAACAAACTGTATATGCTTGTTGTGTTATCAACGGAATGAGAGTTGAAAATCCATATGATGAGCAATGTTAATATGTAAATGCTGCCATTCTGAAAAAGTGAAAAGGCTGTAATTTTTTTTAAGCCTTTCATGCTTTCTGCATTGTAATTCATCAGGCTAAGGGGAATAACAGAAATGCCAACTATCCTGACAAGGCTTGCATAGTCCGTGTTTTTAAAAAACAATTGGCTTATGGGTACAGCCGTTGCTATTAAAACAATGGCTACCAATGTGCTGCTTGTCAACACAATCAAAATACAATTTTTATAAATGGGTTTTATGTGATGTGTAAATTTCTTTCCCATGCTTTCGGCAATGAATTTGACAATGGAAGTATCAAATCCAAGCTTGCCTAGCACAGTGCCTATCATCAAAATTGTCCAGCAGGTGGAAAATATCCCGACACCTTCGGCACCTACCAATTGAGCCAGGTACCAGAAAAATACATACCCAATGATTACCGATGCAATTTTAAAAAAAAGGGCTATGGCACCACCTTTAAACAGTTCGACAAGGTTTAAATCCTTTTTTATGAAAGATCTTAATTGCATTTCATTAGAAACGAAAATCTGAATGCAAAGGTATGTAAAACCACGGGATTTTTAATGAAGTTTTAGTGGACATGCTTACAACCCGCATGATTCATTAAAAATTATGGTGTAATTCTTATTTCTATGCGTTTTGCAATGCCTTTTGCCGTTGTCAACGTGCTGAGGTCTGTGTACAGTTTTCCGTTTTCTCCGGCGTAATGCCCATGGCCGATTGGGTTCATGACATAATAATCCATAGGGTTTTCAGTGTCAATGGTAACAGCATAGATTATGGATGGCTGGCATGATGCTTTGTATTCATTGTTATCAGGGTATTTTGCATTGTGCCAGTAATCGTTAACATCCCATGCCTGGTTAATTTCCATCACAAGCCTTAATTTATCCTTTCCTTTGTTATCTGTTTTTGTGTGCAGGATAAAATCATTTAACGGTGTGGCGGAAGTGTATGCATCAGGCACTGGGTGCTGTGGAGAAGGGCCCTTAAACCCTACGGAGGTACCGGAATTTGTCCATTTATGGATGAAATAGGGGAGGGTGGCTTTGTATAATATTGATCCTGGTTCCCAGTGGTCCCCGGCTTGTTTTGCATAGCGGTATGTTCCTGTGGCAAAAGATTTTGTAACAAACAATGGCTGGATGAAATTGCCATTCAGGTCTTCAACCCACAAGGCCATGCTTGGACGATTTTTGTCTTCCCCTGCTTTAAAATGAACCGTTATACTGTACCCTTTACCATTGATATTGGTTTGAATTTGTTTTGGTTCTTCCTTGTCTTTGTCTTTTTTATGTCCTGCTGAATACATGAACGTTGGTACCAGCAAAAGCGAAGCTATTAACAATGTTATTCTCATGGTTACTGTTTTTTGTTAAAAATCAAAAATTACACCTATGGTTGGAAGAATGGTACCGCTGCCACCTGACCTGATGGTTCTTAACATGTATCTTGATGGGTCAGATGGATTGATGATGGGATTGCCATCTGCATCCAGGTTGGTGAATATATCCCGTGATTCGGATTTGAAATTATACAGGTTTTGAATGTCCACATAGATTTTCAGGCTTGTGTGTTTGAAATAGAAGGATTTATCTACCCTGATGTCCAGTTGGTGAAACGGAGCAAACCGTTCTGATGTGAGCCGGTCATAATCCAGGTAAGGAGCATTTGTTATATCCCATGCAGACCTGAAACTGCTAAGGTATAAATCATAAGGTGTGTAAGGCAAGCCGCCTGCAAAACGCCACTTGATGCCGGCATACCAATTGTTCTTAAACGATTTGGATGCTGTGGCAACCAAAATATGCCTGTTGTCCCATGCTGTGGATGCATAATTGCCTTCTTTATCCTTGAATTCACTGATGGCATAGGTGTATGATAACACAAACGTGATGTTTCCCGGGAACCGGTTTTGACTTAATAATTCTATACCATACGCCCTGCCTTCTGATGTGCTTACAAGCTCTTCAGTTCCTACATTACCGAAATCAATGCGGCGATGTGCCAGTGATATGCTGTCGGTAACAGAGAAAGGATAATTGGTATAATTTTTATAAAATCCTTCCAGCGTAATCAGGTTGTTTTTTCCGGGTCTGTATTCTATCCCTGCCACATAATGATCAGCAGTGATGTAAGTTAAGTTATTCTCACGATTAACCAGGAATCCGCTGTTACCTCTGTAACCAAGGGCAGTGTAGGGGGGTAGCTGGTAGTATCTGCCGACATGGGCATTCAATGAGAATTTGTCATTGATAAAAAAGGAAGCAGACAATTGAGGGGAGCTTTGTTTAAACGGATTGTGCATGTAATCGCCATAGGTGTTTCCCGACAATCGGAACGCCGCGCTGAGAGATAACCTGTTTTGCATAAACCCTCGTGTTCCCTGGATAAAGGCTGCATATTTAAAGAACTCCAGTTTACTGTTATAGTCAATGCTGGTGAGTGCATCTTGTACATACACCTGCTGATATGTGTTGTTGAAATACTTTACATATTGCCCTCCGGCACCATAGGTCAGTTCAAGGTTAAAATCTGTCATGGTGTAATTTTCCCAACGGAGTTTATTTTCGGCTTCTGTTGAGTTGTAATCCTGTATCAGTGTCCCATTATCCGGGTCATTATCCTGGTATTTAAATGACCGGTTTGACAGCATGTTGCGGCTTAACACAAGCGTTTGATAGCCATTGTCCCGAAAGTGTTTCCATACCCCGCCAATGGCATAGCTCCACTGGTCTTGTTCCGGCAGGTTTGCAAGCAGATAACGCTGGTATTCATCCGGTTTATCAATGTCCAAATCAAGCCGGTTATTATCCAACGCTCCCAGGCTGATGAGTGTCAGTTCATTTTTATCGTCTATTTTGGTTTTTACTTTGGCCTGGTAATCATTGAATGTGGGCAGAAAGGGAAGTCCCAACGCTTTGAATAACAATTGCAGGTAAGAGCGGCGTACACTGACAATAAAAGTGGTTTTATCACCGAGCGGACCATCGGCGGTGAGTGAAAGTTCACTTGCCCCCAGGGTGGTTCGCATTTTTACTTCTTCCTTATTTCCGTCAATCTGTTTGAAATTAAAAACGGCACTCAACGCATTGGCTTTGGATGCGGGAAAGCCGCTGGAATAATAGTTAACTTCACGGAGGAAATCTGCATTGAGAATGCCATTGGTGCCACCGGTTGCTCCTTGTGTGGCAAAGTGATTGATGTTGGGGATTTCAATCCCGTCGAGGTAAAATTTAGATTCATTGCCGGCGCCTCCGCGGATAAGCAGGTCATTGCGATTGGCTGATGGAACCGCAGCTACGCCAGGGAGGTTTTGGATGACTTTGGCAATATCACGATTAGCACCGGGAGCATTTTCAATTTCAGAGATGCCAATACTACGCAAACTTACGGGCGCATCTTCTCTTTTCTCGAACACACTTGCTGTTACTTCAACCTCTTCAAGCTGGGTAGCCGTTTTACGCATTTCTATATTCACGAAGGTTGATTTATCTGGTAACACCCGGAATTCTTCGGTTACCTTTGTTTCATAACCAAGGGAGGAAGCGGTTAATTCATAAAACCCGGGTTTTACAGCTGCAATGGTAAAATTGCCATCGTAATCGGATGTAGCACCAATGTTGGTCCCTTCAATGTAAATGTTTGAGAAAGGCAGTGGTTCGTTGTTTGTTTTGTCAAATATTCTGCCTTTGATTGTTCCCGTTTGCGATAAACCTGACAAGGTGATAATTAAAAATATAAATATTATGTATAATTTATTCATTTTGTGTTAATTTGGCATGATTTTATAAATATACATTATTTTCACAATTTTGTTTACCTGAACGAAAAAGTTTTTGATCTGATATGAAAATAAGCCGCTTGTTTTCAGAAAACATCAAAATTGCGCTGGTTTCTATACGTACAAATATGTTACGAACCAGCCTGACGGTGTTGATTATTGCTTTTGGTATTACAGCCCTTGTGGGTATTCTAACAGCGGTAGAGTCAATTAAAAATACCATAAGCAGTGAATTTTCAAACATGGGAGCGAATACCTTTACCATATTAAAAATGCGCCGGCATGTAAAAGGAGGCGGGGGCAATCGAAGAAAACAGGACATCAAAAATATTTCTTTTAAAGAAGCCATGCAATTTAAAGATGATTTTGTTTTTCCTGCCAAGGTATCGGTAAATTGTGAAGCCACAAGCGTAGCTACCTGTAAGTATAAATCAGAAACAACCAATCCCAACATTGAAGTTACCGGTGTGGATGAGAATTACCTCGCTGTATCAAATTATGAACTGGAAAGGGGCAGGAACTTTACGCAGCAGGAAGCGGAAGGCAATGTGCCTTTTGTAATTATTGGCTCGGCAATAGCTTCGGAATTGTTTGCTGGTGATGAGACCCCTGTTGGAAAGAAAATTCAGGTGGGAAATGCTGCTTATACAGTTCTTGGTGTATTGAAGTCTCAGGGAACGAGTTTTGGCGGCACCGGCGATAAATTTTGCCTGATTCCCATTTCCAACATGCGAAAAACTTTTGCGGGGTATTATGATTATTCATATCGCATAACGATCATGCCTTTAAGCCCTGATGATCTGGAGCTGGCAAAAGATGAGGCCGAAGGAACTTTCAGGCGCATCCGTAGATTGACATTATACGATGAGAATGATTTTCGCATTCGCAGTGCTGACCGCGTGTCAAACATGATGTTGGAAAACATCAGCGTTGTAACCATTGGTGCAACGATCATTGGCCTGATTACACTGGTGGGTGCCGGCATAGGATTGATGAACATCATGCTGGTTTCTGTGGCTGAAAGAACACGGGAAATTGGTGTCAGAAAGGCTTTGGGGGCTAAAGCTTCCACGATAAAACAACAATTTTTATTTGAATCCGTATTCATTGGCCAATTGGGAGGTGTGTTGGGCATTGTGTTGGGAATCCTTGCGGGAAACGGAGTTGCTCTTATCACAGGCGGCGGTTTTATTGTTCCCTGGGGATGGGTGATCTCAGGTGTCCTCTTGTGTTTTGTTGTGGGGGTAGCATCCGGTTATTTTCCGGCGGTGAAAGCCTCGCGCCTTGATGCGATCGAAGCACTCAGGTATGAATAAAAAAACCGCCCTGAAGAAAGCAGGACGGTTTTCTTTATCAAATTAAGTCCAATTAAATCAATTTTTGAATCAAGTCAACAACACGTACAGAGTATGCCCATTCGTTGTCATACCAACTGATGACTTTAACCATATTGTCATTTACCATGGTTAATGAGGAATCAAAAACAGATGAATGCGGATTTCCAATGATATCGGCAGAAACCAACGGATCGGTTGTGTATTGTAATATGCCTTTCATGTGATTTTCGGCTGCTTCTTTAAAAGCCTTATTGATTTCTTCTTTGCTCGCTTTTGTGTTAAGTGTAGCTGTAAAATCAACGAGAGAACCATTTGGTGTTGGCACGCGCACAGCCATTCCATCCAATTTACCGTTAAGTTCAGGAATGACTTTTCCCACAGCAATGGCTGCACCGGTTGTAGTGGGTATTTGAGAGACAGCAGCAGCCCTGCCACGGCGTAAGTCTTTATGTGGTGAATCCAGCGTAACCTGATCATTGGTGTAAGAATGTATGGTTGTCATTAATCCCTTGTCTATCCCAAACTTATCGTGCAGTACTTTGACAACGGGAGCCAAACAGTTTGTTGTGCATGAAGCGTTGGAAACACATGTATGCTCCGGTTTTAACATTTCATCGTTTACCCCCAGTACAATCATAGCATCAATCTCATCTTTGGCAGGAACAGTTAATATTACTTTTTTCGCTCCTTTTTTCAGATGATCGCCATATCCGCCTTTAGCATCTTCACGTTTTCTGAAAATCCCTGTTGATTCAATCACAACATCAGGTGTGGTTTGCCATGGAATTGATGCAGGAGATTTTTCCGCATGCACAGGGATTTCGAGGCCATCAACCACCAAATTTGAATCTGTATAGGATACATCTTTGTCATAAATTCCTTGTGTGGAATCGTATTTCAGGAGGTTTGCCAGGGTCTTGGTATCGGTCAGATCGTTAATTCCAACAATGTTTAAATTATCCCTTTCAAGGGCAATTTTAAAAGCGCTTCGACCAATGCGACCGAATCCGTTAATAGCTATGTTTATTTTTGACATAAGATAAAGTTTTAAATGATGATTATTATTTATAATTCTTTATCACAAAATATAAAGGCCTTGCTGTTAGCAAAGCCTTTTATTTATGTTATTGTTCCATTAATTTACAACCAGGCGTGATACTTCAACATGCCTTCCATCATCTACATGGATGATATAAGTGCCTCTTTTGAGGCTGCTTACATTCATGGATTTGTTGTGAACACCTATCTGTAAGCCATTAAATTGTTGTTGTTTAATCAACCTTCCGTTGATGTCATACACTTTCAGCGTTACATCACCGGGTGAATCCAGGCTAAATTCAGCATTTATATTATCTGAAGCCGGATTGGGATAGATATTCAGTTTTGAATCCGTTTGATTTGCCAATTCTTCATTTGGTTCAATTCCAACAGGCCCTTCAAAATTATCACAACGGAAGATACCACGTCCGTGAGTTCCTGCCCAAATATGTCCGTGATTTTTAACAGGGGTAAACTGTTTAAGGTCATCATTATATCCATTGGGAAAAATTTGCTGTCTCATATCGTAAACAGCGGCATAATCGGCCCCGTTTGTTTCGTCAGTCCAGCTGGGGTCTGTTGCTGCAATAAAATTGGTAGCAAAAAGACCATACTCACTACCGACAATGACCCTGTTTCCATTGTTCCATAAAACAATTGCATCATACAATGGCATTTGAGGAAGATCCCCTTGTTTATCTGAAAATGTACCTGTTCCGCTTGTTTGATCAGCGGTTGTTGCTTCTGTTGTATAGTAGATGTTGGTTGAATTACCGAATTGCCCTAATGTTATTACAACTTTTTTGGCATCATTTGGATCAATGGCAATCCCGGTAATATAGCGGTTTGTAAATTTACCTATCCTGGTTTTAGTCAAAACACATTCCTCGTGATCAACATCCAGTGTAGAGTCAGCGTAAGCATTTTCAAATCCGGAGATTCTGAATAGGCTACCGTCTTGGTTTGCAACAAACAGATTCTCACCTTTGGCATCCCACTCAAGAATTTCCACCATACCTACATTCCGTGCAACAGGGACCCAGGGAGCAGGGTCTTCTCTGAAATTAAGAGGTTCACGCGTTGCATAAACTGACCCGTCAAAACCAACAGCCAGCATTGCCTGATAGCGATCAGGTACCATGATGGTATCCCCTTCTGAATAAAAATGATCAGCTTGCCATGTCATGCTCAGGTCGGATGAAGTTTCACTAGGTATCTGAACAGTCGAGTTCAATGGTGTATTGGATTGGAAAACATATTCAACATAATCTTTGGAGTTGATGTCATAAAAGGATTCCCATAACGCAATCGGTGTAACAAAGCTAGCTGCACCTGATTCTCCGACTTCAATTTCGGAGGTGACCCTGGCATTATAAAAAGGAAACATGGTACCTTCAGCTCCCTTTTCTTCTGAGCGATATAAAGTACCATAATAAACCGTAGAGAAAATGATGTTTGGTTTGATTTGCGAAATAGCAGCATAGCCGCCGTCACCGCCACTGACTCTTCTAAAAGGATACTCAGTTCCGTCAGTTATTGTTTGATTTGGATTATAATATTGTGTTCCGTTATCTTGAGTTCCGCCAATCATACTACCATCCGGGCCATGTCCGATGGCATAAAACTGAGTGATATTATAATTTTTATTCAAATTTTCCCATGAATTTCCTCTGTCAAGTGAGCGGTAAATTCCGCCGTCGCAACCTACCAATACAATATCCGGATTATTGGGATGAAACTTGATTTCATGATGATCAACATGTACATGACTTGGGCTGGTGGTTTCAACATAATTACTGCCAAAAGATTTTATTTCCCAGTTTCCTCCTTCCTTCCATTTCCACAGGCTTTGCTGTCCGCCAAGGATAATTTCATTTTTGTTGTCGGGAAAGACAGCAATTATATTATCAAACGTTCCCTGATCGCCAAGCGGGTTAAAAGTATCACTGCCTCCCTGACCAATGATTTCCCAGTATAAACCACCGTCAGTGGAGCGGTAAATGTTTAAAAGGGATCCGTCTCCTTTAGATGCTTGACAATAGATATAATTTGGATCTGTGGGGGCAATATCAAATTCTAAACGTCTCGCGGAAGAAGATATCTGATTGTCCTCACTGCCTGATACGTTTTCATACGTTCCCTGAGCTCCTCCATCATGTGACACATAAGCCTCGTCACCAATGCTTGCAATGACAATACTGCCGTCTGTGCTGATTTTTACATCGCCTGCAAAACCTGACAATGGGCCGCCTGCGATATTTTCTACCGGGTTGGTCCATGTCTGACCACCATCTTCCGTCAGGCGTAATCCGCCATTGGTAGCAGCAAAGATACGATTGGCATTGTTTGGATCAGCAGCCAGTTTGTTTACATAAGAAAAAGCGGATTGAACATCACTTTCATAAGTTGATGCCAGGTGTGTAAATGTTTCTCCATCGGTTGATTTCCAAATGCCTGCACCTTTAAGCCCACGTTTACCAGTACCGGCAGGATAAGGTTTATAATGGCCTTCACCCGTACCGAAGTAAATATCCCCATTAGCTGCCTGACACATGCTTGCAATGGCAAGATTTGGAAAATTACTGGTGTATTCACTGCCTTCATAGTGAATTTGTTCCCATGATAGTCCGGCAGTTGTGGATTTCCATAATCCACCGCTAACACCACCTGTGTAAATGATGTTAGGGTTATTCATGTCAAAAACAATTGCCCTTGTGCGGCCGCCAATGTTGGTAGGACCTATATCTTTCCATTGCAGGTCAAGTGATGCTTTTTTCTTCTGCAAAGTTTTGATCTGTGCATGTGCTTTTCTGATATCTTTTATGTCAACACGTCCGGTTTCCTGGTTAGCCCTGCGCTCATGGATCCATTTTGCAGCTCCTTTGTAGCCGGCTTCATATACAGGGTTGTTGTTTCGGGCTGTGTATTTTCCTTTTTCTGCCTGATTATGCGAAAAAAAGAGTCCAATTATTGTTCCTGTAAGAACAACCACAATTCCAATTCTAAATAAGTGCTTCATTTTCATAATTTTAACTTTTAATTTGTTGGCACTTACCAACACAGTTTTTCAAGGCACTAATATAATTATTTTAGATTAAAAATCCAATAATATTTTAATATTTGGTAAAAAAACACAGTTATATCATTCATTGTTTTGTTTTTCCTGTTTTCTGAAAAATTTTCTTGCATCCCTGGAAATTAATGTACTGTATTTATAACCAAATCTGTATGAGCAATACAAAGCAACAAAAGTTTGTTTTTCATGCTCTGAAAGTATGGTAATTTTATCTGGAAAAACTTCGGTATAAGCTCCAATTTCGAGGGCATTGATTTTATACCTGTCATTACTGAATTCAAAATTCATTGAGGCTTTCAGGTAGGCTCCCGGTGTCACTGTTGTTTCACCAATCCCTTTGAAAAAAGATTCTCTTGACACAATATCAACTGGGTTGTGGTGGTTTAAACTGAATTTTTGTGGGCTGGTGTAAAAAATTTGCTTATTACCTATGATTTCAGAGCTGTCAACCACCTTGTAATAAATAGGTTTTTCAAAAGCCAGTACGGCCCCCACGGATATTTGATACGATATGGAAATGGAATTTTTATCTTGTTTGCTGAATATTTCTTTTTTAATGCCTGTTCCAATGTGAAGATTAAACACATTGTTTTCTTTTCCATAAACAAACTTTTTTTGATCATCAAAATAGGGATTATACACTTTTATTTCTTTAGGGTCTTTCACATAGCTAAAATCGGTTTCAAGAAAACCCCTTGTTTTATTTGTATATCTCCACCCAAAACGATAGTCTATCCCCCATCCATTTGATATTAATTTACCACCAAATGAATGTGTATTGTAATAATTGAGTTCTTTTTGTTGAATGATTTCCCCCTGTGAATAAACAACTACAGGCAAACAAGTGAATGCCAGTATTTTAAGGTATTTTATCATGCCAGAATTATTGATTTATTGTATCAAAACGGAAATGCAATGTATTTATTACTAACGTGTTATGCACGTTCACCTTCCGCCTGATCTTGCATGCTTGCATTCCCGGAACCATTATATGCAGGGCAATCCTCAGTGCTTCCGCAGGATGCCAACAGTACTGCCAGTGATGCTATGATCATTAATATTATTGCTGTTTTTTTCATAACAAAAATAAATTAAACATTAATCTGCTTATAAAGTACAAATATAACTTATATTATTATTATTTAATGATTGTTTATAATCATTTTATCAACATTTTTTTAAAAAAGCCTTTAATGCAGATTATCAATGATATAGTAAAAACATTTCAACAATTATTCCAGGTTGATTAATGTAAACGCAAAATGACATTGGCTATTGTGTTGTTATGATCAGAAAATGTATGCATGAGTAATTTTTTAAGGAATGAGGGTATATAGTGCCGTCAATACAGTCGTAAAAGTTTGTAACTATTCATGGATCTGTTCAGAAAGCCGGAAGAGCAAAGATGGAAGACGGAAGTTATGAAACTTTCTTCCGACTTCGGACTGCGGTCTTCCGACTAAGTTGTTCCCATTATTCAATTACAGATAAATATTCGACTCTATAGACAAACACTATGTAAGATGAAACTTAGGTTATAAATGGCGTTAAATGATAGTCAAAACCCCACATTAATCCATGCAATGGTTGTTTTGTTGGTTTTGCTCCATTTACACACTGTGCATTTTTATGCTGTTGAACAATCAGGGATTTGATTTCTTTTATACGTTCTTCATAAACTTTTGAGTTGATGCCACTGTTGTTCCCCCATGCACAAATGATATGATCAGCTTTATGGATTGTTTCTTGTATGATCTTGTCATTTTCAGGCCCGACAATGAAATCTTTGCCAAAACGTGACAAAAGTAAATTAACTTCACTGGCATCGGTTGCCCTGATAGCAAAAATATTCAGGATGCTGAGTTTAGCAGCTGAGGCAAAATGTTTATACACATAGGTTTCTACTTTCCGTATGGTGGCATCTGCTTTTTTTGCATCAGCAGAACTTGGGTTTTTCAATATCACACAAATATGTTGATGTTGATTTTGCCGTAACAAAGATGGTTTGTATAGCATGTCCAGCGTGTACCTGTATCTCTTGTCGTTTGAAAACATCGCATCAATGCAGCTGGTATCAATTTCTTTAAAATGCGGTATCTGTCGTCCGATTCTTGCCATAATTAAATTTATGTGGTTTTGTTAACTTTGCCGCAAAATACAAAAGAATTGTGAAAAGAAATAAATTACCATTCATTGAAAACCTAAAAATCATTGACATTGCCTCCAACGGAATGGCTGTTGGCAAAGATAATGACCGGGTGATATTTGTTAAGGGCCTTGTTCCCGGGGACATTGCAGATGTGCAGGTGATCCGAAAAAAGAAATCATATTTTGAAGGCGTTCCCGAGAAAATTACTACCTGTTCAAAAGCACGGACTGAGCCTTTTTGTGATCATTTTGGAGCATGTGGAGGGTGTAAATGGCAGCACATGTTGTATGAGGAGCAATTGAAATATAAGGAAAACCAGGTTAAAGAACAGCTTCTTAGGATTGGAAGCTTGACATTTCCTGATCCTGAACCCATATTACCATCGGAAAAAACAAAATATTACCGGAACAAACTGGAATACAGTTTTTCTGATAAAGCCTGGTTAACAAAACAAGAGATAGATTCAGGTGAAAATTTTTCAGAAAAAAAAGCACTGGGATTTCATGCCCCGGGGCGTTTTGATAAAGTGCTTCAGATTGAAAAATGTTACCTGCAGGCAGAGCCAACAAACCTTATCCGGAATGCTGTACATGCTTTTGCTGTTGATAATGACTTACCTTATTATAACCCCAAAAGTCACACCGGCCTGCTGCGAAATTTAATCATCCGCATCACACGGAAATCTGATGTTATGGTTGTGCTTGTTGTTTCAACATTTTCAGAAAAAGCCAAACAATTGATGGAACACCTCCGGGAGAAGTTCCCCCAAATTGATTCCCTTATGTATATTGTAAACACAAAGAAAAACGACAGTGTGTTTGATCTGGATGTTGAATTGTTTTCAGGAAGACCATATATAACCGAAGCATTGGATGGATTGAAATTCAAAATCGGCCCGAAATCTTTTTTCCAAACAAATACGTGGCAAACAGAAAAGCTTTACCGGCAGGTAAACGACATGGCAGGTGTTAATAAATCACAACATGTATATGACTTGTATTCAGGAACGGGTTCACTATCTTTATTCCTGGCCAAAAATGCAGCAAAAGTCACCGGAATAGAAATTGTGGAAGATGCGGTAAAAGATGCATACATAAATGCAGACATAAACGGCTTGGGGAACCTTTCTTTTTATGCTGGAGACATGAGGCATGTCTTGACTTCATCGTTTATCAAAAAGGAGGGAAAGCCTGATGTTATTGTTTTGGATCCTCCACGGGCAGGGGTGCATAAAGACGTTATCCAGAGGGTGCTTGAAATTGCTCCCGGGAAAATTGTTTATGTGAGTTGTAATCCTTCAACACAGGCACGTGATATCAGCCTGATGAAGGATGTTTTCAAAATAACAAAAGTCCAGCCTGTGGACATGTTTCCGCATACCCATCATGTGGAAAATATTGTATTGTTGGAAAAAAAATAATGATTTTGTAGCTTTACGTTGATTTTGAGATTATAGTATCATTACCTTGAGTAATTATTTTTGTTGATATTGATCAGTTAAAGATTTAAATTTAAACCATAATATACTATGAGTAAGATAGCATTAATAACCGGAGCTACAGCCGGAATAGGTGAAGCTACTGCTGAGCTGCTTGTTAAAAATGGATACAGGGTAATTATAACCGGCAGGCGAAAAGAACGGCTGGTTGCCATAGGTGATAAACTAAAATTACAACACAACGGAAGGGTACACACGCTGCATTTTGATGTACGTGATGAATCTGCTGTGGATGAAGCCATATCAAGTTTGCCTGAAGACATGGCTGATATTGATATTCTTATCAACAATGCCGGTCTTGCATCAGGTTTTGATCCTGTACAAGATGGGGATACAGAAGATTGGAACAGAATGATAGATACCAATGTTAAAGGCTTGCTGTATGTGACGCGCAGGGTGGTTCCAGGCATGATTGAGCGAAAAAAGGGACAGATTGTAAACATTGGCTCAATTGCAGGCAGGGAAGTCTATCCGAATGGTAATGTTTATTGCGCTACCAAACATGCAGTGGATGCGTTGACAAAATCCATGCGCATGGACCTGTTGGATAAAGGCATACGGGTGACTCAAATTGCTCCGGGGGCTGTTGATACCGAATTTTCAGTTGTCAGGTTCCATGGTGATGAATCACGTGCTGAAGAAGTGTATAAAGCATATGAGCCTTTGCACGCCGTTGACGTGGCTGAAACTATTTTATTTGCCATCACACGCCCCCCGCATGTGAATGTAAATGATATCCTGGTAATGCCTGCTGCCCAGGCTTCTGCCACAGCATTTCATAAAGACGCTGATGATACCTGGTAAAATACAGTAAATTAATTTTAAAACTCCTGACCCAGTGTTGATAATCAGTAAGTTAAAAGGATATGTAAGTAAATAATATTGTCGTAAAATCAGTTGGCCCCAAAGGATTTCCCTATGGGGTAAACAGTTGGCAATTAGCAACTAATACCAAGTTGCGTTCTAACGTGTAATATTCAATATTACTATTTATGACTATTGACAATTTCAATAGATTGATTATCTGTATTATACCGATGATGTTCAATGTAATTTCAGAAACGGTAGTGAACTGAAATTACACAATTGAACACATATCGGTATCAGTAAACCCTATTGGTTTCGGATGGCCACACCTTGATTGACATGATACCTGTTTATTTTCCCCTAAACAAGGTCCCCGCTTTTTTAAATGACCTGTTAAAAGATGTGAAATCCTGGTACATGTTTTTTTCCATCTCATCCCAGTCGGTAGTATCGTCGTCTTTTACCCTGTTGTGTTTTTTATTCAGCTTTGAATGAATGTTTTCCAGGTTTTTTACAGTGTTTCTTAGTTCTTCCGAGGGGTGTTTTTCCTCTTCCATTTTATTACGGATGTTTGTTATTTTTGCATGAATTTCATCCATTTTATTTTCCACTTCTTGTTGTATCTGTGTTTTGTTTTTCATGTTTGTTGTTGTTTTAAAATGAGTATTCCGGGTTTGTCAATATCTCAACAACGCGTTTACTGAGGTATGCGCCAGCGGCATGTCATTTTCATCCTGAAGATACACAGTTCCCTGGTTCAAAATGGTGTTTACAGCCATCATGTTATACAAGGCAGCGTTTTGAGGCATGCGTTCGTTGTCAATGATAACGCTGTTGCTTTTTTTATCAAATAGACCATATTCTTCTTTGTCTTTCTGTATAAACAAGGTATCTACGCGTCCGTTGACACTGGCAGGAACAATGTCTCTGATGTCAGTGTGGGTTTTATCTGTATTTGAATGATCAAGCAGGGTTTTTATTTTCTTTTTTTTGCTCTCTTCAAAAAGGGGTTCCAGTTTTTCCATCGCAAATTCATGCAACAGTAGCGGGTCTGCACCGTTGGGATGAAGCGCAATAAAATCTTTAAACAGGTTTTTATATTGGCTTTGCTTCCTGAACAATCCGGCATTTTTTTCATCAGCAGCCAGAATAAGCGGCGTTTTCTGGTCTTTGATTATGGCATTCAGGCCATTGTCCACCGCATGAATAAATTGTCTTCTTTCGTTGGCCTTACTGTCCTTGTGGCTGCCATGTCCATGATAAACTGCACTGCCATGTGCATCTTGCCCGCTACGTTGTTGTAAATGATCCGGTTCTTTGTCATAGCCTACAACGTCTTCGAGTTTGCCGGGCAATTCGTCGCTCTCAATTAACTGGAGGCTGTAAGGTGTGCATTCAAATAAGTTCAGGTTGTCAATGCTCAGATTCAAAAGGTAGAATTTATTGTTCCTGTTCAACATGGGTACAAGCGGCTTGAGGTAATAATGATCAGCCACATAATACCAGGGATCAAAACTTATGGGAATTTTGAACCATGTAAAATCCTGTTTAGACAGAAAAATGCACAGTCCGTCAGATTGTTCAGTCCAGAACTTATTATCGTTCAAAATACCTGTAACCGGTTCCAGCATTTTTTCTATTTCATGCTGTTTAAGTTCCCTGCTTTCCAGCTCTTTTGTAAGGTGTTTTAGCAAATTTTTCAGTGTTTTGGGCGCAACATTTTGCTTGACTTCTTCACCTGCCCTGTAAGTTGGCAGGAACAAAGAGATACAGTTCAGCTGATGTACCTTTGCCAGTTCATGAAAATGCATATAATTAAAAATATCGTTTTGTTTCTTCATAATATGATGAATGTATTTTTTGTTTGTGGTTAATAATTGCTATGAGATCAGCATGTGTGTAATTCCGGCTCCCAGAAGAATAATAATCAGTGCCCAAAAGAAAACGCCAAAGCTAATCCCTGTATAATCTCCTGAAGTTCTTCTGTTTATATCACGCATGTCTTTTTCGTTTTCCGTGGGCGGCGCGGGTGGACTGGGTGGCACAAGCACTCCGATCAGAATCATGATGAAAAAGGCAATGAACAAATAGCCCATCCACGATGTGCCATAAGCAACCGGCCCAACCGGAGATATCCATGAGCCCACTGCCCATGTAAACAGAAATATGATTAAGAAATAAAACAGAATGCCCCGCCATGGCCACGGCCCGTCACGTCTGAAAAGCGAAGGAAGGAGCACTGCAAATAGAATGGCAAATACGAATGATATTATTATTGGAAAAAACATAACATTAGGTGTTAAAAATCACAAAAATAGTTTTCTGTATTTTAGCTTATTTTCATCTTGTTGATGTACTACAGGGGAAAGAAATTTTATTAATCCCTTATAGTCAATGTGAAAAATTAGGTCACATCAAAGCTCTGTGAGCTTTTTCAACCCGGTGCTAATGTAATCAGCACCTTCATTGAAGTTTTGTTTTGCTTGTTCCCATCTTTGTTCGTTTTTTGTTTTTAGCTCAGCATAATTCATTTTCAGATCGCTTAGCTTCGTTTTGAGATCAGAAATTTGTTTTTCATACGAAGCTTTTGCTTTTACTGATGCTTCATCTTGTTTTTGTTCGAGCTTGTCGATGCGGTTAACAAGATTATCTATTTTTTGTTTGGCTTGAATCCGGAATTTTTCTTTATCCATAATTATTTCATTTTTAGGTTAATATAAAATTATTTTAGTGTACATCAATAGCGCCAGGGTTTTGTTGGGTTTTTACTTGGCGGAAGGATTTTGTAACCTGCCATAGTAATCATAGACCTTTTTTTCATATTTCGTGTTGATGGGTGCTGCCGGATTAAATTCCGGAGCCTTTGCCAAGGATTTTTTACTGATGTCAAGGGATATTTTTTGGTCTTTATAACTGATTTCTTTGATCCATCCGATTGGTATCATGAGTGGACGTGTATGATCATTGAGCTCTTCATCTGCAATGAAATAGATGATATGCCAGTCTTCATCATCAACAATGATGTCCGATAATTCACCAAATCTCCCATCGGATGCATGAATTTCATAGCCGAGTATTTCATTGAAACTGCGGAGGTTGCTTTTTATATCATCTTCATTGATTTGAACCTGTGGCGGTGCAACCGGCCTCAGGGGATACATCATACCTTCTGTGACAGGAGGGGCCCCTGCCCAGTAATTTTTCATCTGCAAATGATTCAGCAGTTCCGTTTCATACTCCCTTGACACTGGTTTTTTCTCTTCGGTAGCCGGGCATTTATCAAGTTCTTTTCTGGTTATCCCGACATGAAAAGTTTCTTTTTCTTTATCCGGTTTTTCCAGCAATGCCCTTGGAATAAGCACTTTTTTATTGGGAATTATTTTGCCCTGATCAGCCTCCATGTACCTGAAAACCCAGCGTTCCTGGTCAAAAAAGAAATCCAGCACCTTACCTTTAACCCTGTCTTTTGTTGATAAGCTGTATCCGATGAATTCTTTTATGCTCTTTTTCATAATGCTTAGTCTTTTAATGATTCTTTAGTGTCTTTGATGTTCTCATTAATCTCCTCAATTCTGTTTTCTATTTTCTTTTTTAGTGTTGTATAGGTTGTGTCAGTTGCTTCTTCCAAATCGTTGATGTTTTCGTCCAACTTTGCCTGTTCTTCTTCCAGCTCATCAATGAGATTTTTGGTTTTGTCCCTTATAGCTGCGTTGCCGGAGCTTGATTTGTCTTTGAGTTCATCAATTTTGGTTTGTGTTTCATCTTTCATCTTTTTGTAGGTGTTGATCATTTCAGCTTTTTCTTCTTCAAATCGTTTTTGAGCGCTTTCACTCATGGTTTCTGCTGAGGATTTTTCCTCTGAATCTTTGTCTTGATTTGATGTATTGCAGCTACTCATAGTAATAACTGCCGCTACTGTAAAAATGCCAATGAAAATTTTGTGTATCATAGCTGTTCCTTTCTTTTTTATTATTAATATTTTAATACGTTTACGTATATGCAACACATCAGGGTTCAAAAATGTTTATATTAATTTTAAGGTATTGACAAAAAATCATTTAAATCGTTTTACATGGTAACGCCTTCCTGAAGTTTAGATTATTAGAAACATCCAGGATTAGCCTATATTGTATTCAACTTTAAACGGTGAGCTACATTGTTCCTTTTGTTTGGATGACATGCCTGTTGGCGTTTGTCCAAAAATATTGTTTCCGGCGTCATTTATTCATTTACTTTTATTTATTTTGTCGATCATGAAAAATCATCGCCTGTGGTGGACCATATTGATTGTAATGTTTTTGTGCTTTGCCTGTTCCGACAACCATAAAAAACAAGTTAATACGCAGGACAGGCCTGTGAAAAATACTTACGCTACGGGGTTTGAGATGAGTGCCACGGAAAATGCTTACAGGATACGCGTTACACGTCCATGGCAGCAGGCTACGGATGAATCATTTACTTATTTGCTGAGCAGAACCCAACAAGAAGGCACAATACATATTCCTGTGCAAAAGGTTGTATGTATGTCCACCACCCATGTGGCTTACCTCGAAGCCCTGGATGAACTGGCATCGGTAGCAGGGCTAACAAGCACCGGTTTTGTGTTCAGCAATGCAGCACAAAAGCGTATAAAATCAGGGAAAATTCAAGACGTTGGTTTCTCAGAAAACCTGAACCTCGAAAAGATCATTTCCCTCAACCCCGATGTGGTTTTTGCATACGTGATACAGCCATCGGAAATGCGCCCTCTAATGCAACTAAAAGACGTTGGCATTCCTGTGGTTTTGGTTGGTGATTATCTTGAGCAAACCCCACTTGCCAAAATGGAATGGTTGCGGTTTTTTGCCGGGTTTTACGATAAAATCCCACAAGCCGGCCGCATGATTGACAGCATTGCCACACGCTACGATTCTTTAAAACAAATTGTACCCCAAAAAAAGGACCATCCAAAAGTCCTGACAAATGTCCCGTGGCAAGGTGTCTGGTGGGTCCCGGGCGGAGAGTCATATATGGCACAGCTTATAAAAGATGCCGGGGGTGATTATATTTTTTCCGACCGGGCCGGAACTGAAAGCCATGCTGTTGATATCGAACTGGTTTACCAGCGTGCAAAAGATGCAGATGTATGGGTGCACACAGGAAATGCAAATTCATACGAGGAAGTATTTAATGCCGATCGCAGGCTGAAATCTTTCCACGAGCTGTCAGGCCTGAGAATTTATAACAACAATCGCCGGCAATCGGGCAGGGGCAATGATTTTTTTGAATCTGCCGTCATGTATCCTGATCGCGTTTTGGCTGAACTGATGCAGGTGTTTTACCCTGAGGCGGAAATTACCGACTCGTTTAAATATTATAAATCCCTTGAGCAGTGAAATATAGAAGGTATCCATATTTGTATCTTGTGCTGATCTTCATAATCACCGCAGGGTTTTTTGTTGCTGATTTACTCACCGGAAGCACTGAAATAGGTTTTCAGGAGATGTTAGCCTGGATATCGGGAAAAGCTGATATGGAAGCAGGCTGGTACAATGCTTTTAAACTTTTTCGTTTGCCGCGGGTAATTACAGCTATACTTGCTGGTGCTGCTTTGTCGGTGAGTGGTTTGCTTATGCAGACATTGTTTCGGAATCCCCTTGCCGGGCCTTATATTTTGGGTATCAGCTCCGGTGCCAGTTTGGGGGTAGCGTTGGTGGTGCTGGGCGCTGGCATTGCCGGAACCACCATTATGACATCGGAATTTGGCAACTTGTGGATTGTGATTGCAGGTGCTGCAGGAGCAGGGCTTATCATGCTGTTAATATCACTGATCTCTTTACGTCAGAAAGACATCATGACTCTGCTAATTCTTGGCGTGCTTATCGGAGCGGTGATTTCTGCTGTAGTGGGCTTGCTTCAGTACCTTAGTCAGGCCAGCGAGCTGAAATTGTATGTGTTATGGACAATGGGCAGCCTGCGTGGTGTTTCTCCAAACGACCTCCGGCTGCTTGTGCCGCTGATACTCGCAGGCCTGCTGCTGGCGTGGATAATGTCAAAACACCTCAATATATTGCTGCTTGGTGAAGAGAATGCCCGTGCCATGGGATCGCCCGTTCTGATTACACGTGTTGCCATATTTGTTTGTGTGTCACTGCTTGCCGGCAGTATAACAGCTTTTTGTGGCCCGATCGGGTTTATCGGTATTGCCGTGCCACATATTGTCCGGAGCATTTTTCGTTGTTCCGACCACCGCTGGCTGGTCCCGGGAAGCATCATTGCCGGGGCAGGGGTGATGTTGTTTTCAGATATGCTTACCAATTTTGGCCCCGGTAACGCCGTGTTGCCTGTCAATTCCATTACTTCCCTGGTTGGGATACCTTTTATTCTCTGGCTGATACTGAGTAAACGAAAAAGTTTTTTCCAATGATACACGCAAATGAAACATACCTCAGTACGGATAACCTGTCGGTCGGATATGGTAAAACTACATTGCTGGAAAAACTTAATCTGGAAGCCGGATCATCACAACTTATTGCTTTAACAG
The DNA here is from genome assembly GCA_964527535.1 of uncultured Bacteroidales bacterium. GTDB lineage: Bacteria > Bacteroidota > Bacteroidia > Bacteroidales > ML635J-15 > JAQIBY01. The sequence continues at coordinate 24,794 of CAZGPW010000058.1, read as the reverse complement.
GCCCTAACGGAACCGGAAAAAGCACACTGCTGAAAACACTTATGGGATTGCTCCCTGCAATAAGCGGAGAATTAAATATCATGGGGCAATATCCTTCCAAAATATCTGCAAGAAAAAAAGCACAAATTGTCAGTTTTGTGGCAGCAAATGCCGGGTTGCCTTCAAATCTGTATGTTCATGAATTAGTGTCATACGGACGATATCCTTACAGTGGTTTACTTACACGGATAACCAGAGATGATAAAATGAAGCAGCAAAAAGCCATGTATCAGATGCAAATTGAACACCTGGCTGATAAACGTATCGGTGAAATCAGTGACGGTGAGCGACAACGTGTAATGATAGCCCGTGCACTTGCACAGGATACCCCTATGGTGATGCTTGATGAGCCTGCTGCACATCTGGATATCAAGAACAGATACGATCTGATGAAACTATTAAGCAGGCAGGCCGCCGTTTTTGGCAAATGCATCATTTTTTCTACCCACGATCTTGAGATCATGCTCAACAACACCGATATCCTTTGGATGATTGATAACAAAAGCATCATCAGTGGGCTGCCCGAGGATATGATATTAAATGGGGAGTTTGATAAATTGGTATCATCGGATAACATGCGCTTTGATAAGCAAAGCGGAAAATTTACAACCCCCGTTAACAATGCGGCTTCGGTGTGTTTGCAGTCAGAAGATGAAAACAATGAGACATTACAGGCACAGCCTTACTACACATGGACAGCCCATGCACTTGAGCGTTACGGATTTTCTGTCGATTGTAACAAATCGGGCGACATAAACGTTCTTATTAAAACATGCGATAAAAATGTGGTTTGGGAGTGTTTGATACATGGCAGTCAATGCTCCTGCAAATCTGTAAAAGAATTGATTATAACACTAAAAAATCAACGATTATGAACAACCTGAAAAAAGTAACGGCTTACATCCTGGTTTTTATTATTATCATCATGACCATATTAGCCATCCTCGGCATCTGGGATGTAATTAACCTTGAAAGCATTCTAAAACGCTCGCTGACATCACTTTTTGTAATATTTGTATCCTCCGTCATCGTGCTGTTTATTTTCTCTGTACTGATCAAAGACGATAGATATACCAAAACAAGGATGCATCAGAATCAAAGTTCCACCACAGAAAATCCTGATAAATAGAGGTCTTTTTGGGCGCGACCCTTATTTGTTTTTTATTCCTGCTCCCGACCTTTACTAAAGTTCCAAACTTTAGTAAAGGTATCATAGCCTTAAAAAACAAATAAGGGCCGGTGTACGGCTTATAGCCGTATGCTGCTCTGGTGGTGTTGTTGGTGTTTTCAGGGAGCTTCTCCTGTCGCTCCTGAAAAACACACAACACCAACGCATCTCAGCACACGGGCTGCCAGCCTCCCCCCTCGCGCAGAGAGTAACAGATCAGTAAGTGGTGTTTGATTAGGAAATATGCTAAATATCCATACACATCAATAACCCAATCCTTTTAATGCCCTGATATCCATGCCCGAAGGTTCCTGATAAACCCGCAGGTTGAATTTATGCACTACTGACATGGCATGGTCGAAAAGGCGTGCCTGTACCTGCTCATAATCAACCCACGATTGAATTTTGCTAAAGGTATAAAGCTGTACCGGTACTCCTTTGCTTGTAGGCTCAAGATACCTGACCATGCATATCATGGAATCGTAAATGTCTTTATTAGCTATCATATATTCAAGCATGTGCCTGCGGTATATGGCTGAGTTTGTAAGTGGTTCATTGTTTTTCTTCAGCAATGCAATGATATCGCTAACACCCGGAAATTTTTCCATCTGTGACAGTTCTTCATCACTGCAATAATGAATGGAATTTATGTCAAGGTTGAGTGACCGTGATATGCGCCTTCCGCCGGATTCTTCCATGCCGCGCCAGTTGTTAAACGCTTGTGATACCAAAGCATAGGTGGGTATATTGGCAATGGTTTTATCCCAGTTTTGTACTTTTACCGTATTGAGCGTGATTTCAATTATCGGCCCGTCAGCATTGTGTGTCGGCATGGATATCCAGTCGCCTATACGCACCATATCATTGGCTGAAAGCTGTATCCCGGCTACAAGCCCCAGAATACTGTCTCTGAAAATCAACATCAAAACAGCTGTGATGGCACCGATGCTGGCAAATATTGCACCTACTTTTATGTCCAGCAATATTGATAATATGGCAACGATAAAGATGGCATAAGCAATAATTTTGACTACTTGTATATAACTTTTTATGCTGGTGCCACGCTCTTTCCCTGTGGTCATATCATATATCTCATTCAACCCGTTAAGAAAAGCATTGATCACCATAATGCTGATGACAATCATGTATATCTGAGCGCCTTTTTCAATGATGCCTGTGAGTACTTCTACATCCGGAAAGGCATAATCAATGGTGTAATAAACCAATATGGCGGGGGCAAAATGTGCAATCCTTTTAAACAACTTTTTTTCCAGTAATACATCATCCCATTTTGTTTTTGATTTGCGTATGACTTTTCTCAATGCGCCTAGCAGTACGTGTCGTGTCAATGAATCAAGCAACCAGGCAATCAGTGTGATGATTATGAGAATGATAAATACCGAAATGATTTCAGCGGTTTCAAAACCAATGCCCCAATTCATTAGCATTTTTTCAATGGCGATTCCTAGGTTTTCTTTTGGCATACGATATAATATTTGTAAATTTACTGTTGTAAAGATATAGAATCGGATAATGAAAACAAAAACAGGTATTTTTTTTGGACTCATGTTATGTCTGTGTAATGGTCTCTCAGCGCAACACATTGAATACAATGCACATTTTACAGTAAAAGCCTTGAGGTTGGACATGTATCATGGTGGTACCGCCACAGAAGAGTTTTTTAGCCTCAAAAACATGACACAAGAACCTGTGTATGCAGGGCCTCATCAAACGGTTTCTCCTTTTTTACACGGCAGGTACCTGATAAAAATGAAAACTCCGGATGGGAAAATTATTTATGCAAAGGCTTTTAACACCTTGTTCGAAGAGTGGCAGGATACTGATCTGGTGAAAGAAGGAACCCGGGTTTTTAAGGAGAGCCGTTATTTACCTTTTCCCAAAGGGGAAGTGCGGATTACAATATACCGCAGGGATACATCCCTGGATTTACTGAAGTGCTGGGAAATGAATTTTGATCCGGATGCAGCCCACTATCATACTGATTATCCTAACACATACGAATTTGAGTTAATTCGCGGGAAAAACAATCCTGCCGAACAGCTTGATATTGCAATTGTAGCAGAAGGCTATACAGAAAAAGAAATGGGTGATTTTGAAAAGGATGCAAATAAGTTTGCTACGTATTTTTTAGAAACACCGCCTTTTAATACGTGTAAAGAAGCCATTGCTTTCCGGATTGTAAAAGCAGTTTCCCATGAAAGCGGCTGTGATTTACCTGGTGAGAAAATCTGGAAAAATACAGCGCTGGATGCACGTTTCTATACCTTTGGAAGTGAGCGATATCTTACCACAATGGCACATCATAAACTTGCAGATATAACAGCCGCGGTGCCTCATGACCAGGTGGTTGTGCTTGTCAATTCAGAAAAATACGGTGGAGGTGGGGTGTTTAATCATTTTTCGGTGGTGAGTGCCGGAAATATACTTTCTTTAAGGGTATTTATGCATGAATTTGGACACGCTTTTGGAGGCTTGGCTGATGAATATTACACATCACCAACAGCCTATGTGCAACATCCTGATTTGCAATGCGAACCTATTGAACCCAACGTAACCAGCCTTGTGGATTTTGAATCCAAATGGAAAGACATGTTGCATGACACGATACCTGTACCGACCCCCGATGATAAACAATACAGCAGTACAGTGGGCGTTTTTGAAGGGGGGCGTTATCTTTCTGAAGGTATGTACCGTCCTTACCGCACCTGCCTGATGAAATCCATTAATGCGGATTTTTGCCCCGTGTGTCAACAGATTCTTTTGCAAATCCTCCGGTATTACAGTAATTGCCCGGAATAAGTGCTATGAACGGTTTGTGCTGCTATCATTATACAGGTTTGCTAGGGCAGGGGGGACATATAATAGAAGGCCCCTTAAAAGAAATAATATACTCCCACCAGCAACCTCAGGTTTGATACTGTCTCTGATTCTGTAATCACACCATTGTTATCAATACACATCATCCCGTTGTCATCATACTTAGCATAAGATGCCACTGTATATTCAAGTTCGCCGGCCACCCTGAATTTTCCGCTGTTGAATACCAGCCGTGGCGATATGCGCATCAGATAATCAATGTTGTGCCCGCGCTGGTAAATTCCATAAAACCCGGATATGAAATCATTTTCTGTGTCAATGACGTCGGTACTCATTTTTTCTGCAGTGCCCATGTTTTTCGAATATCCGGCAAAAAGCCCGGTGCTGAATGATTTACCGTTGGTATGAATATCTGTCCACACGCTCATGGTATTAACGGGGGTATAATTTCTGTAATCGTTGTCAACATCTGTGATTTCTTTAATGGCATAGCCGCCTATCATCAGGCCGTCATAGGCATTTTGTGCAAATATCCCCTGCAGCTTAAACGTAACAGGTGAGGTTGTGATTTTCAGGTATGAATTTGCTGTAAACCCACCCACCTTTTGGTCGGTTTTATACCCTGTCATGGTTTCCAGGCGTGGAAGCATTTGTTTGTACCCTCCGGTAACCCCTGCCAATAGTGATTCTCCGGCATTTATTTGCAATTGAGCCTGTATGTCGGGCATCATGCTGTTACTCAAGGCAGAGAATCCGCCCGGGCTTGCAAAATCACGTTGCATGGCTGCGGCCAGTGAAAATTTTACGTTATCTGTTAATTGTTGACTAAGCCTTATCTGTGGATTTCTTGAAAAGTACTGAAAAGGCACCCCTGTATTAAACGAAATGGTTCCCGGAAAGCAATCGGTTACAAACATCATATGCCAATATTGGCCAGTAAGCAACTGTGTTTTTCCCCAGTCAAGTTTAACAAAAGCGTGGCGTAGCCTGAATCCATTGATATCGGGGTCAGAATGCCCAAAAAATGCCCCTTCAATTTTACCTGAAGTCTTGGCGCCAAAAGCATCAGGCCCTGTAATATTACCGGCAAGCCTTGTTTGTATTGACAAAAAATTCATGCTTCCCCTGTCATTGATGTCTTTTCCATCTGGATCTTCATCTACAGGGGAGGGATACAGCAGAAAATGCCGTTCACGTACTGAAATGGTTTGCCGTGAATCGTAAAAGAAATCATTTTTCACAAATCCCGACCATGAAATGCCGTAATTGGTTTCCTGTTCTTCTGCTTCCTGGGCTGATGTTATCTGAATGCCTGTAAACATCAAACCGGTTGCAAATACGATAATAATACTGAATTTCAAATGTGTCATAGTGTTAAGTTTTTAATTATTGTCACTGTCTGGCGGGAACAGTTTTTGAATGACATTGCGTTTTTCTATTGGCTTATCCAATAAAACATTTAAATTATTTTTTGCGGTGAGGTTTCTGTCCCATAATTCCATGGCTTTGGCATACTGATGCACGGCAGAGTCGTATTCTTCCCTGAGCCTGTAAACCATTCCCATGTTTGTATGACTGACAGAAAGCCGGCGGTCAATTTCAGTTTTTGTGTCTTCCATTAAATCCAACCTGTTTTCAAGGAATGCTTCTTTCTCTTCGGCGTTATAAGCTTCCAATCCTTTATAAAAATTATTTTTGATTTTATTCTTCCATTCCTTTCTGTTCATTTCTGCATAGGTGTTTTTCCAATCATAATAAACATCTAATGTAAATTGTAACTCACTTGTAGCCAAATCAAGTAAACTGTCCACAGAGAGTTTTGTTAATTTTTCTGCTTTTGACAAAGCTTTCAGGCTGTCTTTGTGTAGTGCCACGCTAAGGTAAACGGCAGCCCTGTTATTTGCCAGTACACCTGTTTCAAAGGAATTTTTGTAAAAATCGTGTTGGTCAAAAATCTGTTGAATGGAGTCCATCAACAAAATGACGTCTTCGTATTGATGATCCTGTGTAAGGTCGTTGTATTTTTCATACATGTTCCGGGCAGTCACGATACGCGGGTCAACAGAATCATTGACGTTTTTGTAATAAAATTTTGAAAATATGATGCTTAAAACCACAAGGGTTACCATAATAATAATGACAACCCTTGTGTTCTTATTTTTTAACAATTTCATGAAGAATGCACGTTTTCAACTAAAAATTTTCTGATGTGTTTTGGTGTTTCGGGTGTGAGTTTTGCTACTATGATGTGCGTGATGATAGCAATGGGAGCCCCAAAAATTGCAAAGTACCATGCTCCCAGGTAGTAGTTTATAAAATCCTGCCATGGCAATGTCCATCCGTATTTTGTGCCAATAAAATAAACTATGGCGATGAGAGATATTGTACATCCTGCGATCAATCCTGCAATGGCCCCTTGTTTGTTGGACCCGCTCCACCATATCCCGAGCAAAAACAAGGGGAATATTGTACAGCCGGCAAGTGAAAAAGCAACGGCCACAAGTTGTCCTATTAAAGCCAGTTTTAAGAGTGCTATGAGGGCAACAATTGCAGCCATCACAACCGTTCCCCACCTTGCCAGTCTAAGCTGCAATTTTGGCGAAGTGTCAGGTTTAAATACCCTGACATACAAGTCATTGGCAAAGGCTGATGACCCGGTAACCAGCAATCCCGATACTGTAGAAAATGCAGCAGAAACACCACCAGCAGCGAGCAAGCCGACAATCAGCGGATGAATGTTTCCAAGCTGGGCTGTATAAACAACAATGGCATCTTTTTCGAGTGCGCCTATCTCAGGGTGTGAAGAAAGTATGGTTCCTATGGCAGAATAAACAGGGGCACTCCAATACAGGATGCAAATAAAAAATAAGCCCCAAACTACTGACCAGCGTGCATCATTTACCTTAGGAACGACATAAAAACGTTGTAACACATGAGGTAATCCGGCCGTTCCGATCATGAGTGAAAACGCAATGGCTATCCACTGGAAAAACGTTCCGCCCGTAGCAGTATCCCATGGCATAGCATATTCGGGTTTAGCGACAGATGCAAATTCATGCCCGAACTTGTTAACCAGTGCTGAAGATTCGGAAAGCGGAATACCGGATACGACATCCGATACGGCTGAACCATATCCTATTTGTGGTAACAACCAGAAATAATCAAATTTAAAATTCAGGATAAATAATGGTATCAAAAAAGAAACAATGATAATAACGTATTGTATCTGCATGTTTTTGGTAACACCAAGCATTCCGGATATCAATGTATAAGCAAGCACAACAGATCCGCCAATAACTACAGACAAGCCGTAATTTATACCCAGTATCCATTGAAACATCAGGCCTATGCCACCAAACTGACCGACACAATAGGCTATTGATATTAAAATGGCAACGATGGCTCCTGCTGCCCGTAGTCCTCTGGAATAGTAACGGTCTCCAATAAAATCAGGGGCTGTGAATTTTCCGTATTTTCGTATCTGGCCGGCCATTAGAATCAACAGCAACACATAACCGCCAGTCCATCCTACAACATAAGACAAACCATGATATCCTCCCCCGTACATCAGTGCAGCCATCCCAAGAAATGAGGCAGCACTCATCCAGTTTGAGGCAATAGCCATACCGGACCCTACAGGTGAAATACTTCGTCCTGCTGCATAAAAATCTGTGGTGTCTTTGGCTCTGAAAAAAATACCAACTAACACAAAAACCACTAAAATAATAATTAAAATAATGGCTGATCCCAACCGGAAACCCTCATCCAGGTTAGTAGCCGAATTTGAAGCCACGGCCATACCGCTTATACATAATAAAAACAATATTAATGTGAAAATCTTTTTCATAACTATAGGCTTTACTAAGTTTAAGTTTAAATTTGATTTTATTCGTTTACGATGTTATATTTTTTATCTGCTGCTGTAGCTTGAATACAATATATCCAGCATAAAACCACAAACATTATCAATAAAAATACAGCTGTATAAAAATAATGTAAGGGAAATCCCAAAACCCTGGTGTCTGTTAATACTGATTGGTTATGAATAAGGTAACGTGAAAATATGTCATCAAGCCTATGTTGCATTTCCGCCGATAAGCTTTGTGGATAATCTGTTGTTATCTCGAAGGGCAATACCCGTAACCTGATATCATTATCCGGTAATTCTAAAATCCCGGCACCAAGAGATGCCAGTTGTTGTTTTGATGCTTTGTAATCCGGATCGGTAATGCTTTCCATTGATTCCTGTGAAGCCCGGAATGAATTGATTTTTGATTTCAGTGTTTCTGCCTTTTCTTCACTGACAACCGAAAATATTGACCAGCTTAAAGATTTTTGCAACAAATCCCTTTCTTCGGGAGTAATCAACACTTTAGCAAGCACCTGTAAAGGAACTTGTGCAAATTTCCTCAATTCTGCCTTGGTGGCATCATCACTATATACCGCATCTTTTACCTTTTCATATTCGGTATATGCAGGCTCGGGGACAGGCTCTTCAATGATTTTTAGTGCAATTTGAAATCCAAACACGGCCAAAATCCAGATAGACAATATCCAGGCTATAATGTTACGGTTGACACGTGCCCGGTCATTTTTGGGCTTGAAAAAGCTCACATGGTATTCATGATTGGTAGCTTCCATAGTGTAGTTAGGTTTTTAAATAAAGTTATTGTTTTATTTTAACGTGCTAAAGATAAATATCAATAGATCATTGAAAAAACAATTCATGATATTTGTCATGAATTTATACAAAAATGTTTTAAAATCTGTGTATGTGTGGATTTAATTCTAAAAAATGTTAATAATTCTTAGCATATGTTAAAATATAATTAACATATGTTCATTATGAAGGAGTTAATTTGATCAGATGTGCATACTTTTAGCCCATAAAAAGCATATTTTACAGTATAATAATCCTTATGCAAAAATTACTGTATCACCGCCTTTTAATAAAGCGGCTTACCACATGATTTCCGTTTGTATCAATGCCTTTGATAATATAATATCCGTTGTCAAGCTGATGTATGAGGATACTGTTCCCTGTGTGGTTAGTATTTTTTTGAACCAAACGGCCATCCGGGCTATAAATGCTATAGTTTTTCAATGTATATTCACCGGTATAAATCTGATTATTTGCCGGATTTGGATAAAGATGAAAATCAGTGTTCAATTTTTGTGAATCAATGCCGCTGCTAATCCAAAAATGGAACCCTGAGCGCGTATTGCTTCCTTTGTAGGTGCCATTGATATAGTTTTCATCATGATAAATTGTTTCGTCAAAGTCAAATACATTGATATAGGTAGAGTCTTCCTCGCTGGCGTTTGAATCGTAACTCAACACAACAAGTTCCGGGTAATCGTCATCATCAATGTTCCCAATATTAATGCCATTCATAAATGTGAAGCCCTTAACCATGAGTGGATAACCTGCCATTTCTTCCATCGAAAAACCGGTATCCTCACTGTGGAGGTTATATGCATGCACAAAACCATTTCCTTCGGTGGTGACCATGTTGCTTCCGGTGAATACAAAAAAGTTATCCGGGGTATTTTTTGGTGCAGAAGAGATGAACCCTTCCAGGCCATCGTAGCGTTCCACAAATCCCTGGTCATTAAAACTGTCATAATAGATGCCGGGGTACAGGCTATCGCCGTTGGCTCCGGGTTGGCCATTCAACCAAACGCCTGTAGTTCCTTCCTTATAAACTAATGAGGGTGTACCGTAAGTCCAGCTGGTATCTGTTGTCATTACAGGGTATCCGTCAACCATGTTTCCTGCGGTGTCGAGGGCGAAAAAGGAGGCACTGTCGCCATGGCTGGCACCGATGATATAAAACTGGTCAAAACCAAGCCCTTTTTCTGCCATTTTGCTTTGGAACAATAAAGGAGACTGGTATGAATATTTAATGCCGGGGTGTACCAATGGAAACCCGTCACATATACTGCCATCAGATTTGAAAATAAACATGGCAGTGGTTGAACACATGATAATGCGGTTGTTCCATTCTCCGGAGATATTGCCTGAAAACCTTCCCACCGTAGGCGTTACGGCAGGAGTCCCATCCAAAGGAACAGGCCATCCGTCCATTTCACTGCCGTCGTGGTGAAGTACATGCAATTTCCCGGGGGTACTGCGTTCTGCGGTGATGATTTCCATGCCGGGGTCATCATCTAAATTGGCCAGGGCCGGGGCACATATCATCCAGTTGTCGTTGAAATTTACCGGCCAGCCGGGTAAAACATTGCCTTCGTGATCAAAGCCATATACCTTGCCGTTGTTTGGATATCCCCCTGTATTCAGAAAAATTTCAATGTCACCGTCATTATCAACATCAGCGGCTGATGGTGGATAAATGGCTGTTCCTTCTATATGATGCTTCCACAACAAATCTCCATTGCCTATAAATGCATAAATCGTATCGTTGATACCGGTAATGATCTCATCTTTGCCGTCATCGTTAATATCTTCGAGGCATACGCCACGGAAATTTTTAAAACTCGGGTCGGGAACAAACGATTTTGGCCATGGTGCGGGTTGTTTATTCAATGTGGTTTTCGAAAACTGAAGGTGCGGAACATCGGTTGTATGAACCTTCCCGTCATCACCAACATGGGCTTGTTTTACCTGTGCTTTTACTGATATGCTGAAGCAAAAGGCAATCAACGTAGCGGAGATTATGTGTTTCATATCGTCAAGTTTATGTTATAATCCATTAAAAATACAAAAGAATATTAAAAACTCAATGAGGATTCTACTAAAAAATTTATCAACATAGTTCATAAAACAGCATTGATGTTGCATTATTCTATGATGAGAATATCTGCAAATGATTTATTTTTTCCCTGCATTTCAAGAATGTATGTGCCCGGATTAAGGTGATACAGAGGGAGTCTGATGCTGTCATTTTGTATCGTTCTTTCAAGCATAATCCGGCCCCGAATGTTTTTTATGTATAATCGGTTAAAAGTCTTACAATTAACTATTTGCAGAGTTTTGCCAGCAGGGTTGGGATAGAAACCCGGGGTGATTTCTGTTGATAAAATGGGCTCATTGTAATCATACATCAGAGATGTCCGGTACAATGCTGCTGAGTTTGAACTGAAGGTTTCATTGGATAGCAAAATATTGCCATCATTAAGTTCAATGCCTTCGGTTTGATGTAATGACAGGCCTGGTTTTAATTTAGTTACATTCCCATTAAAAAAAGAATTCCCATCGTATGAGTCCAGTAAATAAATAATTGAACTTGTCATATACTGGTTATAACCAATCAGAGTGACTTGATTTTCAACCGTATCAATGGCGGCCCCGGTGATGAGCCCTTCGACATTGAAACTGTCCCGTAGCATGGCAGGATAATCGCCCGGGGTTTTAGGCAATGCATAAAGGTAGGTTTTCAGATTGCCCCAGTTTTTACTGAACAGGTAAAGCGAATCCCCATCCGCTATAATGGCTTCACAATCAAAGTTTGTGGAATAGTTTTCCCACTCAAATTGTTCCTGGTTGGGATAATGAAAGCTTATGCTGTCAGCTTCTACAGATTCAACAGAATTGTTTTCTGCAAAATCACGTGGTACCTTATAAATACATAAATCCGTACGGTCGCCATTGTTGTTTCCGAAATCTCCGATATACACATAATTCTCGTCCGCGCATATATCTTCCCAGTCAACGTTAATAACGTTACTGATTTCTACCGTTCTTAAAACAGCGCAAGTGGCTGTATCCACACAAAATAATTCATTGCTGTTGCCGGAATCGTTATGCGTCCACAATTGCCCGTTTAACCATACCAATCCGGAATTTTCTTCAAGGCTTGGCCCCAGTGTGCATATTTTTTCCGTCTCAGACAATTCCTGTGCACGGCTTTGTGTTACAATCAGAGCCAGAAAACTTATCATCATCAGCCAATAACGCATAAACATATCCTTTGTCGTATAATGGTTGCAAGGTACAAATTGTTTTCTTTTATACGGAAACAAAAAGGGGATTTGTTCATATTTCAGGCTTCTGAATAAAGCTAATAATTCATGTGATTTTAATTATGTAGTATAATTTTTTAAACCATTCAATGTTTAGCCAGATGATTTTTATCGCTAATACTATGTGAATTATGTGTTCTACTGTGCCTATTGTGGTTCCAACCTGATATGTTTTCAAATTTTTGAACCACAGTAGGTCACATAGAAAAGGTAATTATTTTCCTGTTTTCGAAAGGTAGAAAGGAAACTAACGGTATCACAAAAAGATCAGGGAAACAGGCAGCTAATCATAACCCATTAAAAAATTGAATAATTTAGGCGGTATTTTGACAAGCTCAGTACACCGCAGGACATCGGCTTGGCTCTGCCCTCGTTTTCATAATTTTGGCTGCTCTCGGCATAGCTCAAGCAAGCTTGGCTCTGCCCTCGTTTGCACAAAATTTGCACAAAATTTACTTCTTTAAGAAATAAATTAATAGTAGTTCCCTTAAGCAAAAGAAGGATTCGCAAAAAAATAATTGCACCACTTTTCTGAATAATTCAATGAAAATTTTAATTTTGTCAATGGTAATTGTTATTTAGAACAACAATTTTAAACTTAAAGCATTATGAAGCCTTTAGTAAGCATAATCATGGGAAGCACATCCGACTGGCCGGTGATGGAAAAAGCGGCCAATTTTCTGAACGATCAGAAAATTCCTTTTGAGATCAATGCCTTATCGGCACACCGTACCCCGGATGAAGTGGAAAAATTTGCCAGGGAAGCGGAGGATCGTGGCATCAAAGTTATCATTGCCGGAGCAGGGATGGCTGCACATCTGCCTGGTGTGATTGCTGCCATGACAAGTCTTCCGGTGATTGGTGTTCCCATAAAGGGCAATTTTGATGGGATGGATGCGTTGCTTTCCATCGTGCAAATGCCTCCGGGTATTCCCGTTGCCACTGTGGCTGTCAACGGGACGCAGAATGCTGCCATCCTGGCGTTGCAAATCCTTGCTGTCGGAGATGATAAATTGAAAAAACAAATGAAAGATTTTAAGTCCGGCCTTAAAAATAAAATTGTGAAAGCCAATGAAAGCCTGTCTGAACATGAATTTGAATACAGGGTCAAATGAAAAGGCATGTTGTCATATTATTCATATTGATTTTTTGTGGTTCTATAGCTGTTGCAGAACATGATAAATGGCAGACCGGTACCCGGTCAGCGGGGATGGGTGATGCCAGCTTGTTTAACCACGATGTGTGGGCTGGTTTTAACAACGCAGGAGCCCTTACCGGTGTTGATAGAATGGGACTGGGGCTGGCCTGGGAAAACAGATTCCTTGTTAACGAATTGTCACAGTTATCCATGGCTTTTGTTATGCCCGGAGAAGGTAATGCGGTAGCTCTTTCTGTCAACCACTTTGGGTATTCACTTTACAGCGAAAACAGGGTGGGGGTAGCTTATGCCATGCAACTTTTTGATTGGTTGTCTATGGGAATACAGCTTAATTACCTGAATACTATTCAACCTGAAACTTATGGCAACGCTCACATATTAAGTTTTGATGTTGGTTTGCTGGCAACCCCGGCAGATGATTTTATGTTTGGTGTGCAAGTGCATAATCCTGCCAACATTGGTTTTAACGGCGAAAGAAACAAGGAGCTGCCTGTGGCGATGCGTGTTGGTGTGGGATACTGGTTTACCGATGATTTGTTGGCCAGCGTTGAAGCAGAAATGGAAATGGCTGGCTATACAATGTTTAAAGCCGGGCTTGAATACCACCTTATGGAAAATTTTTACCTCCGTACAGGTGTCAATGCTAAACCTGTGAATGTAAGTTTTGGTGCAGGATGGGAATGGAACAACCTGAATGTTGACCTGGCATATTCGTATGATAATGTTTTGGGTAATTCACCACATGTGGGGGTAAGTTATGCATTTTAAAAAACCGGCCATATTTTTATTGATGAGTGCCTGCCTTGGGATGTTTGTTTCGCAAGGCCTTGCCCAGGATTTCTCTGAAGTATCCCAGAACAGCGATATTGAGAGCATCATCGAAATACTTGCAGAACGCAGCGACGCCGAATTGGATTATTCGTCTTTTGTAGAACGGATGATAGAGCTTTCGCAAGACCCGGTTAATATTAATGAAGCAAGTGAAGAAGATTTGAGTGAACTTATTTTTCTTACGGATTTTCAAATATTCAATTTACTGAATTACCGCAAAAGCGTTGGCACTATACAGTCTCCTTATGAGTTGCAATTTTTGTATGGTTTTGACAAAGAGCTTGTCCGGTTGATGATGCCTTTTGTTACTTTTGAAAAAAGGAGAGATGGTGTTGCAGAATTTCCCCTGAAAAATGCATTTAAATATGGGAGGCATGATCTTTTTCTTCGTCATGAACGTGTGTTAGAGGAACAAAAAGGGTATCAGGAAATTCCCGATAGCATATTGGCAGAAAACCCGGATAAATCCAGGTATCTGGGATCGCCGGATAAATTGTACCTACGGTATAAATACTATTACAAAAACAAACTCAGCATAGGATTGACTGCAGAAAAAGATGCCGGAGAAGAATTTTTCACAGGCAGCAATCCGTATGGTTTTGATTATTATGCCGGCCATGTTCAGATACAGGATGTAGGGGCGATTAAGACATTGAATGTGGGAGATTATTCAGTGCAGTTTGGTCAGGGGCTTGTGGCCTGGTCATCAATGAGTTTTGGTAAAACTCCGTATGTGATGAATATAATACGTAAAGGACGGGGAATTTCTCGCTACACAAGCAGCAATGAAAACCAGTTTATGCGTGGTGGTGGCACAACAATAAGGCTGGGAGCATTTGATATATCTGCATTTTATTCAAACAAACGCATTGATGCCAATATTGATTTGCAAGATACCATCACCAACAGCATAGAATCGGTGACATCGTTTCAGAATGCCGGATATCACCGTACACCTAATGAAATAGCAGACAAAAATGCCATCAATGAACAAATTGCCGGTGGGAACGTAAAATACAGCCACAAAAACCTCCGGCTGGGGATGACCTATGCCTGGTATAAATACAATGCTGATTTGTTGACCGGCGATCAGCCGTATGAATTGTTCCGTTTTTCAGGAAACAGTTTTATGAATTTGGGTGCTGATTTCCGTTATCAGTACCGCAAATACGCTTTGTTTGGCGAAGTGGCTACCAACGATGTGTATGAACCTGCAGTGGTGGGTGGCTTTGTGATTAACGCTGTGCCTCAGGTGGCTTTTTCCGGCGTTTACCGCAACATTTCTCCCGGATATTATGCCGGGTACGCCAGTGCTTTTGGCGAACAGTCCAGCATTGGCAATGAAAAAGGCTTTTACCTTGGCGCAGAAATAACTCCGGCTGCCAATTGGCAATTGCATTGCTACATGGATATGTTCAAATTCCCGTGGATGAGATACAACACCGGCAGCCCATCTGGTGGTTATGATTGGCTTGTGCAGCTTGATTATGAAATGAGTCGCTCTGTGAGCATGTATGTGCGCATGAAAGGCCAGGAAAAAGAAGAAAATTTCAGCATGGATGATGCCGATTTGTCTTTGATGTTGCCGGAAAAACAGCTTAAAGCCAGGTACAGTTTGAAAATTGAGCCGGATGAACGCTTGCGGTTAAAATCACAGGTGGAATATGCGGGTTTTAAGGATAACGATGCGGAAGAACGAGAACATGGATGGGTGCTGTCGCAGGATGTCATCTGGCAACTCCAAAAGGCACCCCTGCGGTTTGTTACACGCTTTGCTCTTTTCCGTACAGATTCTTACGATACACGAATCTATTCGTATGAATACGATGTGTTGTACGCGTTTTCGATTCCGGCATACTATTATCACGGCAACCGTGTGTATTTGCTGGCAAAATATTCACCCCATGATAACATCGACATCTGGTTCAGGATTGCACGAACCTATTATAATAACAAGGATGTGGTAAGCAGTTCACTAAGTCAAATTGATGCCCCGCATAAAACGGATGTCAAATTGCAGGTACGGTTTAAATTTTAAGGATGGCAGCCATGACAGAAGAAGAATACATCCGTAAGCACATTGTACAGGAAATCAGACAAGTTTTGGAACATGGACATTTGTTGGTGGCCTTTATAATGATGGCACAAGCAATAGAAATCTTGGGAGCATTTTTGGATGATAAGCCATTGAAAGCAAGACAGCAGTCGAAAAGGCGGTTTCGTGTTGCGTTATATCAATTGTTTCCGGGAAAATACAGTAGTCTGAACAAAACTGACAGGCTATACAATCAATTTCGCAACGCTATGGTACACATGTTTATTCCGTCCGCACATTTGAAATTACTGCATAATTCCCCGTCTAAACACTTGCAGGAGGAAAAAGGCAAATTATGTATTCATGCCCATACACTGCTTGATGATATAGAAATGGCAGGGGAAACTATTTTAAAACGCCTGAACTCAGGAGAGCTCAGGCGCATGAGAATTGTTACAGGATACATTGAGGATTAACGCAACTATGCAAGGCCGCCCAATTTTTCCAAATCAATTCTCGGATTTACACATAAGATGGGTGTTTTCTTGTATTGTTCAAGGTCTTCTTCACTTTTGATTTTCTTAATGTACCTCTTGTAATTGGTTGACATCAGTACCAGGGTATCTATGTCATTTTCCCTGATTTTATTGAATATTTCATTGGTATAATTGTTATCAATGGTAGCTCTGATAATTTCGTATTCAATCAATTCATGATCAAGGATTTTTTCAGCAAAACTAAGGTTCCGTTTAACCAGCGCGTTTCTTGAGTCATTCTTGAAAACAGGATACAATAAATACACTTTTAGGTCAAAATGATAACTCAGGCTTTTTATCCAATTCAAATTTGCCCTTGTTTTTCTGTTTGTATCCAGCGGCAGTAATATTTTGTTGAATGTAGGTTTATCACCAGGATACTGAACAAGTAAGAATGCAATTTTCACAAATTTGCTTACCACTTTCATGGCTTTTTTAATCGTCTTCTTACCATGCGTTCCCATAACAGCAAGGTATGCATTGCATTCCTGTGCAGTGTTATAAATTTCTTTAAACAAAGAACCTTTCTTTACAACGGCTTTTACTTTGATCTCTTCATCTTTCTGTTTTAGTTCAGCCGCTACGTTTTCCAGTTCATTTTGCTTTGCTTCGATTTCATTGTCACGTTTGACAATATGAACAAGCACGATGGGTTTTTCGACTTGCTTTGCAATTTCATACGCCTTATTTAAGGCATTTTGGGCAGGCTCCGAAAAGTCATAAGGTACTACAATACATTTTTCCATATTAAAATGCTTAGGGGTTTATATACTTAAACGTATTAAATCAAAAAAAGGTTGCCTTAAAATCAATTTTTTTTCTAATACATGACAAAATATTTGTAATCAGACCCTGTCTGTAAAGTACAGTTTGTACTAAAAGTACAAAAATTTGTCTGGCACAGCTAAGCGGAGACAGGGATGACACAACCCGGAATAACAGGGATGGCTTACAATACAGGTTGTTTTGAGTATGTTGTTATCATGGATACTATTTGCACCTGATAATAAAGTAAACATAAGCATTTTTAGGGCGGGTTTCATCACCTCCTGAATAATCTGTTTGGAAACTCCCAGATGTCAGATCAACAGCCCAACAAGGAGCATTATAACCCCCGGTCATATTTGTTCCTCTCTCCATTGTATGATTATGATTTTTAAATTCATCTTGTTGATACGTTCCGACATTATTCCCTGTATTTCCTCCTGTATGTATCGCTGTGCGGTTTTCTTTATTGGGATCAACGTCTGCAGAACCATCCACACCACGTATAAACTGACCTCTGAGGTCGGGTAGGTTGAAACTGCTTGAACCATCTCCCGCACCCCATGATTCACCTAATGCGGTAAATAGTTCACTATATTCTGTTCTGGAAATTTCCGAGCCATCACAAATCAAATAATTTTCGGGGATATTTTCACCTGCAAATGAAATAACAGATCCTACCGGCACGCTAGCACCAGGTTGCTGAATTGAAGAAGCTGTTTTTGCATGCAAGGCATACGGAACACTCAATAATTGACTGGTTCCGGTAATGGTATAATTATTTCCTCCTTCAATGTTTGTCTCTGTTTTTATAAAATAAGGCCCTGATGACCAGTCAATATTGTTAAAATTTGCATCCCCGCCAATTTTTACAGAAATTAATCCATTGCTATTTGTTGTAGGATTTTGAATTTCTGAATAAATTACTTCTCCTTCGGGGCTGCCTTCCAATATGCTGATTTGCATGCCAACAGATTGATTGGTAATTAAACTATCGTTGGCGTCTCGAATTACTGCCTGATAGCTAATTTCTCCCGGTGTTTGAGCATTTGCCTGCTGTGGTGAAAATACGCCTGATATTAACATTACGGCTGATAAAATCAATAATAGTTTTTTCATAACAGTTTAATTTTAGGTTACAAATATTCTGCATTCACATCTTTATCTTGGTATTGCAAAATGTTTATTTTCAGCTTGTTTTCAAACCATCATATACCGATAAACTGCCTGGCCATAGTTCACAAGTCTTTTCCCCGGTTATTTTAATACCATGCTTTCTTACTACAATCACGTCCTCATTACCACTGCATGTTGAATTATCAAATATAGGTTAATTTTTGATGCTAAGCAAAGGTTTTTGAAATAGATTTTAATAGAACGCTTAAATTCAATTAGTACCATGCGTTTCAAACTTGATTGTTATCTTTGTATTTATTTCCCCTCATTAAATTTCTAATGAAGATTGCTGTTTAGCATTTTTAATTTTATTCCTATATTTGACACTCAAATCTGATAAAACGTATTGTATGGAAGGAGATATCATCATCACAGAACCTCACCACAGGAAAGCAGCAGCAGAAATCCTGGACATGCTTGGAGATACAATCAATACATCCGTTTCTTTTGCTTTGACCATTGCAGGGGAGTCCGGTAGCGGTAAATCGGAAACGGCCACAGCACTTTCAGATGCTTTAAAAAAAATAAACGTAAAAACCCACATCCTGCAGCAGGACGATTATTTTCATCTGCCTCCAAAAACAAACGAAAACCAACGCCGCAAAAACATCGAAGCAGTGGGTAAACAGGAAGTAAATCTGGAATTGATGAACGAACATATACGCAGGTTTAAACAGGGAGAAACCAAGATTTTAAAGCCCCTGGTTATATTTTCGGAGGACAAGATTACAAAGGAAACAGCCGGCCTTTCAGATGTGGATGTGTTGATTGCCGAAGGGACATTTACCACCTTGCTCGAAGCTGCCGATGTTCACGTGTTTATTGACCGTAACCTCAATGATACCCTTGAGTCACGCAAAAAAAGAAACAGGGAAAAACAGGATGCTTTCCTTGAGCAGGTGCTGACTATTGAGCATGCCATTATATCCAAACATAAGGAAAAGGCTGATTTGATTATTGACAAAAATTATAATGTGTATAAAAACAAGAAAAGATGAAAATTAAACGTATTGCAATGCTGAGTACGCACGGGTACTTTGATCCGGTGCCCAAATTAGGGCAAACCGATACAGGCGGCCAGGTGGTGTATGTGCTTGAACTGGCAAAAGCCATTGCCACCATGGGGTATAAGGTGGATATATACACCCGCTGGTTTGATAAAAGCAGAAAACAGATAGATCCCGTCCCTGAAAATTCAAACGTCAGGGTGATTCGTATTCCCTGTGGCCCGTGGGAGTTTGTCAGGAAAGAAGAAATATACGAGTACTTGCCTGAACTCAGCCAACACATGATTGACTTCATAAAAAAGGAAAAGCTGGATTATGAATTGTTTCACGGCCATTATGTGGATGCAGGCATTGTCACGCTGGAAGTGGCCAAAGCATTGGGTAAACCGGCATTTTTTACTGCGCATTCACTTGGTGCCTGGAAACAGGAAAGGATGGGGGGAGACCCTGTAGAAATGGAAAAGAAATACCGCTTTGAGCATCGCATCAGTGAAGAAAAACGGATTTTTGAAGAAGTGCAGGCTCAGACCGTTACCAGCGATTTACAGCAGGAAAAACTAAAGGAGCTGTATGATTTTACCGGTAAAAATGTCAGTGTCATTCCTCCCGGGGTAAATATTCACCGCTACCTGCCGGCTGAAGAAGGCCACCAAACACTCATCAAAGATGTCCCTGAAAAGTATATTTTTTGCCTGAGCCGAATTGACAGCAACAAAGGCCACGCAGAATTATTGCGGGCATTTAGCCGGATTGCCGATGATTTCCCCGGTGTTCATCTGGTGATTGGTGGTGGTTCTCCGACGCCCGGCCTCGTGGAAAAAGAAGTCAGAAATCAGATGCATCAAATCATCAGCGAAGAAAAGATAGAAAAATCCGTTACCATGACAGGCTATATCGCGGATGATATGGTTGTACCGTATTATCAGAACGCTCTCTTTTTTGTGCTGCCTTCTAAATTTGAACCTTTTGGGATGACCAGCCAGGAAGCCATGGCCTGTGGAAAATGTGTGCTGGCATCGCGCTTTGGGGGCATCAGAAACGTCATAAAAAATGGATACAATGGCCTCCTGATGGATCCCGGAGATACTGAAGAGTTTGCCAATGCCATGAGCCTTATGCTGCGCAATCCCGAAATGGTAGCCAAAACCGGCATGATGTCTTTTGTACACATATTGAAAAATTACAGCTGGGAAGCCATCGCACAGAAATCCCTGGATGTGTATGAAAGTTATGGTGCTTTAAGCCATGATTAACCCTTATTTACTATTGATTCATCATATTCCCATTTATCTGCGGCTTAGCGTCTCCGCTGTATTCAATGTGCGTGAATAGTTACGACCTAAGAAACAAAGGGATTGTTGGCTTTTTCGTGTTGCACGCTGCTTTTTGGGCCGTGTCCCGGATAAATGGTATAATCAGGGGGTAAGCTTATTAACTGTTCCTGAATGGAATGTATAAGCGTATCGTAATCACCGCCGGGCAAGTCTGTGCGGCCTATGGACCCCGCAAATAATGCATCTCCGCTGAAAATGGATTTACTTTCATGATCTACAAAAGCTGTGCTTCCCGGTGAATGTCCCGGCACCAGCCTGCACTGTAATTTTATATTGCCCACCTCAATGGTATCGCCATGTTTGAGTTTATTTTTTACCGAAGCAGGGGTGTCAATTTGAATGCAAAATGCCTCAGCGTGCATTTCTGCAGCGTTGATCAGGAAATTATCGGCAGCATCAGCAGTAGGGGATAGGCCATATTCTTTTTTTATCCATGCTGTGCCTGCAATGTGATCAATGTGACCATGGGTGAGCAGCACCTTGTTCAATTTGATGCCATGGGTTTCAATGTACGTTTTAAACTCGTTTTGCTCTTCAGTGTGCATCATACCCGGGTCAATAACCAGACCTGTGTTGTTGTCATCATAAATCAAGTACGTATTTACCTGAAACGGGTTGAAAATAAAAGTTTTTACGTGCATTGTTTTTTAATTTTATCAATATCATCCGGGACGTTCCGTTTCCATCGCCTGTGGCTCCACAACCAATAAGCGGGTTCTCTGGTCAAAACGGCTTCGAGTTGTTTCATGTATCTGCATGTCAACGTTCCCTCCGGCTCAGCTTGTGGGTCAAAGGGAATTTCTTTCAGTGTAACCTCGTAATGGCCGCGCTTTACTTTATTGACATCCACAAACAGCAGGGGAATGTTTAGTTTACGTCCGTATGCTTCGGGGCCATGAATGCAGGGTGTAGGCCGGTTCAGAAAATCTATCCAGTGGCATTTATTCATGTTGCCGGGGGTTTGGTCTGCTGCCATAATGATTCCCAGGGCTTTACCGCCGTTTTCTGCAAAGGCTTTTTTTGTTTCCTGAACGGGTATCAGTTTCATGCCTGTACGAGTGCGTTTTTTGTAACCATAGCGTTCATTCCGTTTGTTGTTCAGGGGAAGGTACAAAGATATGCACTGGTGTTGCAGGTGCCGGTTGAAACATTGCATGCCCCATTCCCAGTTGCCGTAATGAGTGGCCAGAAAAATAACATTGGTGTCCTCTGCCGCATATTTATTCGCCATTTCCGGGTTGGTGATCTGGTACCGGCGACACAGTTTGGCAGGGGAGCATGTCATGCCTTTGGCTGTTTCGTAAAACACATCGGCAAGGTGCCGGTAAAAACGTTTTTGTATTCCTTTTATCTCTGCCGGTGATTTTCCGGGAAAACTGCTTTTTAAGTTGTTGTAGCTGATGTCACGCCTGTAGCGGATGATATAATACAATAGAAATGCCACAACATCGGATTTAAGATACATCAGCCAAAAAGGGGTGATCGCCTGCAGGCCAACAAACATCCTGAAAAATATATATTCAAACCAGTATTTTAGTGTTTTACCCATAGCGTTGAATCGGCAACAAAATTAGTAAAAATCGGGATTGCCTGATGGTTTTGATATGATTTTTGTTTTAAAGCTTTAAATCCGCAAGCAATGCGTTGCGCCGTGCTGCGATGTGCTGGGGTGTACTGCGATGTCGAAGTGAGCACAGTCGAAAGGTGGTTTGCTACTGCATGGTGGAACTGTAAGCCCTCCTGCCGATTTAAGGTGAAAGCATGATGTTAACAATGTGAAAAGAAGGCGGGTTGTTAAGTTGATTATGAATTAGATTCTTTTGTTTTGTCTAAGATTGAATGTTTCTAAGCCCTTCAGTTGTTACGATAAGAAAATATGAACAGACTTTGATTTGCTTATAATCGCAGGTGTTGCCAGTTAAATATGGAAATTAGTTAGGTAGTGTGGTTTTTCTTTGTTAATATTATCCTGAAAAAGATGATTTCATGGTCAGCATTCCCATAAATAACATACTGTTAAGCATTTCTTTTCAATTTGAATTTTACCCCCTTCTCATAGTAATATCTCTGGCATTCATTATTCCGATATTGTTGTCAATATTCAACCTGGGACGTATCCCCACTGTGATTGTTGAAATTATTCTGGGGTATATGGTTGGTAAATTTTTATTCCCGGCACTTCCGGATTTTAACATGGAATCGCTTGAATTTCTGGCATTATCAGGGTTTATGTTTTTGATGTTTCTGGGTGGCCTTGAAATTGATGTCAACGGTATTGTGCAATCGTTTCCTCGAAAACAACTGACAGTCAAATCTTTTGGGCAAAATCCATTGCTTGTCGGATTGTTGTATTTTCTCATATCACTGGCGCTTTCAATAGGCCTTGCAGAATTTCTCAGTCTGTTTATTCACATCAATAACCCCTTGTATTTTGCCCTTATCATGGTCACAACATCCGTGGGCATCATTTTACCGGTATTAAAAGGCCATAACATGCTGAACTCCAGTTTTGGTCAAATGGTAATCACAGCAGCTGCACTGGCCGATATTCTCAGCATTCTTTTGTTTTCATTCACTGCCTTTATTCTAAAACATGGTTTTAAACCAAAATTGCTGCTTATTGTCGGTTTATTTGTGTTGTTTTATGTACTGTACATGATGGGGAAACGCCTTACAAAAAAGGCTTTCATTAAACGCATTGCCCACCAACTATCACATGCATCATCGCAAATTCAGATAAGAGGGACCATTTTTCTCATATTGTTGTTCATTGTTATTGCCCAGTTTATTGGAACTGAGGTGATGTTGCTTGGGGCTTTCCTGGCGGGCTTACTGGTTTCGGTTTTTATGAATAAAAGCCGCTCCATACTGCTCATCAAGCTGGATGGCATGGGATATGGATTTTTTATTCCGGTATTTTTTATCATGGTAGGGGTGCAATTTGACGATTCTGCATTGCTGGAAATGGGAAATTCCCCCTGGTTGTTTTTAGTTCTGTTGCTTGTTACCATGTATGTGATAAAAGTGCTGCCGGCGTTGTTATGGAAAAAGCGTTACGGAATGAAACGGGCCATGGCTGGCGGAGTGCTTATGGCTTCACGTTTAAGCCTTATCATTGCAGCATCCAAAATAGGCCTTGATTTTGGTATTATTTCTCCCGGATTAAACGCTGCTTTTGTTTTAATGGCTGTGTTGACATGCCTCATTTCACCGGTGGTTTTCAACAATATGATATCAAGAAATATATTAACGGGAGACAAACACATCATCATTGGAGGAAGCAGCACCGGTGTACTTTTGGCTAGAAGGTTGAAAATGCATGGAACCAAAGCGGTGCTGTTGGAAAACAATATAAAAAGACACAAGGAGCTCAAAGCCAAGGGACTGGATGTTGTTTACGCTGACGGCACAGATCCAAGCATATTTTTCGAGCTTGATTTAAAGCCTGATAATTACATCGTTGTTTTGACGAACTCCGAACAGCGCAACATTGAAATATGCAGAATGTTGAAATCTACGTTCAACCATGACAATATCATCAGCAAAGCATCGGATAAATCGATCGAACAGCAATTGAAAAATCTGAAAGTGGATTATGTTGACTCACTCCGTGTTATGGCAACCACGATGGAAAACCTGATTTTCCGGCCGGCTACCTACCATGCATTGGTTGAAACCTTTTAAAATTATCAGGTTGAAGACATTACCCTAACCAACCCGGATGTTTCGGGACGTCAGGTCAAAGATGTTCCGTTTCACAAAGACGGACAGTTAATTCTTGTCAGGCAGGAGCAAAAAGTGGACATCCCTCATGGTAATACATTGTTAAAACGGATTTTACTTTAACAAAACGCAGGTATTCAGTGAGATAAGCTGATATTTTTTCGATTTTGTTGCTACAAATGTTTTTCTAAGTCTGTTTT
>CAZGPW010000057.1:0-10756 GCA_964527535.1 uncultured Bacteroidales bacterium | reverse complement strand
TGGCTCTATTTAAGAACGATGTTGTCGAATAAATTTTGTTTAGTTATAAAAAAGAATATTGCTCAACTACCACTCCGTTCCAATTTTGGGATTTCCAGTTTCTTTTCGTCGGGCATCTGTATGTCCTAACCGATTTATTCTCAATAAATTTCGCATACATTTTTTCAATATTTGTGAAAACGTCCCAGACTTTTTTGTTTTTGAGATGTTCCCTGACATTGATTTCGTTTTTCTCCTTGTAAGCAAAATATGAAACGTAAGCCTGTAGGTACTTGGTAGATACTCCTCTCATGCCCCTGTTTATCAACGTTTTTAGTCTTTCGGCCATATTGTTTATGTATTGAACATTTTCTCCCGTAACAGCTTTATGCTTTTTTGAGGTGAAGTTTACATGCTCAAGCCCAGCTACTTTTGCAAAGGAAGAAAAACTGTGGTGGGCATCGGTCACTAATTTGGTGTCCTTTTTGAATTTATCGCCAACTGCACAGATAATGTCGTTTTTGCTTATCCTGCCAATTTTTGCAAGTTTCATTTCAACATGGTGCTTGTCGCTTGCAGCCATGATTTTTACTTGAAAACCATTGTCCCCTTTGCGTGAACTCCCGCCCCTTTTCCTTGCATACTTCAAACCATTTCTGCCTTTTTGGCTATAAAGAAACCATAAATCGTCCATCTGTGTCTCACCTGAAAACTTGAATTTCTCCTCTGGCAACGAAAGTAATATCTTATGCCTCCAGTCAAATGATGTCGGAATGCTGATATCCAGCCTTTTGGCCATTTTAGCAATTGTTAACAATCCCTCATTTTCGATGATAGAGGCGTATTGGCCAAATTTGTCCGGCTTTTTTAGGTGGTGGATTAATGTGCCTGTCGTAGACGAGAATGTCCGGCTGCAAGTTTTGCATTTATACCGTTGCCTATTTTTATATTTACTGTGTTTGATTATCTTGTCAGAACCACAATAAGGGCATGGTAAAGCCTTGTCTTCAATATGAATTATTGAGTCGGCTGTTCTGATAGATTCCAGTTCGTCCAACAAACCCAGTTGATCTTTAGAGGGTAGTTGCTTGAATAATGATTTAATCTGATTGTGTAAGTCCATGTTTTTTCCTTTATAAAATATCTTGCAATATAGAAAATATTTATGACAACATCGTTCTTAAATAGAGCCAATCAATTTAATCCGGATGTGATTGTTTCCGATTACGCTATGCCCGTTTTTGATGGCATGACAGCGTTAAAAATCACACGTTCTGAATATCCCGATATCCCTTTTATTATTTTTACCGGTACCATAAATGAAGAAACCGCTGTAAGGTGCATAAAAGCTGGTGCCAATGATTATGTTCTGAAAGAAAACATCTCCCGCCTTCCGTTTGCCATCAAAGAGGCTATAGAAAAATACCGGGTAAGAAAAGAAAAAGAACGGATGGAAAAACAGGTGCTGGATAGTTTGCATGAATACCAGGATTTAATCAACAACCTGAATGAAACCGTGTGGATAATTTCGCCTGAAGGTAAGTTATTGGATGTCAACGACAGGGCTGAAGAGATGCTTGGATATACCAGGAAAGAATTGTTGCGGAAAGGATTGTCCCTCATTTATGAGCATTTCGACAAAGGGGAATTTAAAACCCTGGTGAAAAAATTGAAACGGTCTAAAATGCATGTGTGTCAAACCGTTCACATATCTAAAAACAGGAATAAAATTCCGGTTGAAATCAGCTCAGGCCTGATAAAATATAAAGGAAATCAGGCCGTATTAAATGTGGCCAGGGATATATCGGAACGCCTGAAGGCAGAACAAAAAATGCGGCTCCTTGACAGGGCGATTGGACAGAGTCCCGTTGTTATTACAATCACGGATGCCAGGGGCGTAATACAATACGTTAATCCTGCATTTACAAAAATTACCGGCTATGCCGCCGAAGAAGTCATTGGAAAAACACCATCCGTCTTTCATAATGATTATTATTCCGAAACGTTTTTCAATGAAATATGGGAAAATCTTTTGTCAGGACAAGAGTGGAGCGGGACACTTAAAAACAAAAGGAAAAGTGGCGAAACCTATTGGGAGCACGTGATTTTATCACCCATATTGGATAAGAAGAAAAAGGTTACCCATTTTGTGTCTGTAAAAGAAGACATTACGGAAAAAAAGGAAATGTATGAGGATCTGGTGAAAGCCAAGGAACAAGCAGAAGAAAGCGACCGGTTGAAATCTGCATTTCTGGCTAACATGAGCCATGAAATACGCACACCCATGAATGGGATTCTCGGGTTTACCGATTTGCTTAATGATACTGACCTGAGTGGCGAACAAATAAAAATGTATATTGAGATTATTCAGCGAAACGGCCAACGCATGCTTGATACCGTAAACGATATCATCGAATTGTCTAAAATCGAAACCGGCCAGATAGATGTGCGCTGTCGTGAATTTAATGCGCATCAAGAAATACAAGGCTTATACGATTTCTTTCTGCCCGAAGCAGAGAATAAGGACATCAAACTTATTTTTGATAACCAGGAGCATAATGAGCCGGTGATTATTAATACCGATGAAAACAAAGTGATTTCAATATGCATTAACCTTATAAAGAATGCCATCAAATACACGAAAAAGGGATTCGTAAAATTTGGTTATGATGTGAGAAAAAATCGCTTCAGTTTTTATGTGAAGGATACCGGCATTGGCATTCCAAAAGAAAGACAGGATGCTATATTCGACAGGTTTACCCAAGCTGATCTCTCAGATAAAAATGCAGTGCAGGGGGCGGGGCTTGGTTTATCCATCGCCAAATCTTATGTTGACATGCTTAAAGGAAGCATAAATGTGGATTCTCAACCGGGAGCCGGGTCAGTGTTCAGTTTTTCTATTCCGCTCACAGCAAAGACTGGTGTCAACAGAAGTGATGAGGTAACAACAAAACCGGAAGAAAAAATAAGTTTGCGTAACCGGCAGTTAAAAACCCTGATTGTGGATGATGACCCTACAGCGGATTTGTACCTTTCGGTTGTCATGCAGGATTGCTCAAAAGAGATTTTGCATGCCCAAACAGGGAAGGAAGCCATTGCATTTTGCCGTAAACATCCGGATATTGACCTCATTTTGATGGACATAAAAATCCCTGATACAGATGGATACCTTGCTACAAAAAAAATCCGCCGTAAAAACAACGATGTTGTGATCATTGCCCAAACCGCTTACGTGTCGGAGGAAACAAAAGAAAAAGCACTAAACGCCGGATGTGATGCTTATGTTGCCAAACCGGTAAAGCGAAACGAGTTGATGGAAATCATCAATCAACAACTTGAAAAGAAACATTAAAACAACCACCTTGATCAGGGGCAGCTGAAAGGGTCCGATAAAATATTACCCAGTGAACGCAATCTGGTTATTGGATAAAAAGAGTTATGCTTTAACAAGACCTGCGTTGATAAGCAGTTTTTCCATTTTCTGTTGCATTTCGCGGGCTTTTTCTTTGGCAGCGGTGCCGAAATTCTCATCGCTGGCAGCATAAATAATTCCCCGGGAAGAATTCACTATCAGTCCGCAATGTTTGTTCATGCCGTATTTTGCCACCTCTTCAAGGCTTCCTCCCTGGGCTCCTACGCCGGGGACAAGCAAGAAATGCTCCGGAACAATCTTTCTGATATCAGATATCATGTTTGCACGGGTTGCTCCTGCAACATACATCATGGAATCCTTATCAGCCCACTGCAAGGAAGTTTTTAAAACCTTTTCGTACAATTTGTCGGTACCATCATTGTGATACTGAAAATCGCGGGCCCCGGGGTTTGATGTCAGTGCCAGGAGAATGACGTATTTGTCATCAAAGCCCAGGAATGGAGCAACCGAATCTTTTCCCATGTATGGTGCGACAGTAACGGCATCGAAATCCATATTTTCAAAAAAAGCACGTGCATACAGGGCCGATGTATTTCCGATATCTCCCCGTTTGGCATCAGCTATCACAAAAATCCCCGGAAAATTATTACGGATAAATTTCAGTGTTTTTTCGAGCGAGATCAAGCCTGAAGCTCCCTGGCTTTCATAAAAAGCCAGGTTTGGTTTATACGCAATGGTATATGGCGCTGTAGCATTTACAATTGCCTTGTTGAATTCAAATACCGGATCATCTGTGTTTTTAATATGAGGTGGTATTTTATTGATATCGGTATCAAGTCCAACGCAAAGGAATGATTTTTTTTTCTGAATATTTTTAAATAGTTGTTCACTGTTCATAACCCTGGGATTAAAATTATAATTCTTCGGTTTCACTTTTAAGCCTTTCAGCATTTTCTGCCATATTAAGTTTTTCGATGATTTCTGTAATGTTCCCGTTCATGATCTCCTGCAGGTTGTACATTGTCAGGTTAATCCTGTGGTCGGTGACCCGTCCCTGGGGAAAATTATAGGTACGTATTTTGGCCGAACGGTCTCCTGTAGATACCATGGTTTTACGTTTGGATGCGATCTCATCGAGGTATTTTTGGTGTTCAAGGTTATACAACCTTGTTCGAAGCTCTTTCATGGCAGTGTTTAGGTTCTTTAGCTTGGATTTTTCATCCTGGCAGGTAACCACCGTGCCCGTAGGGATATGAGTCAGCCTTATCGCAGAATACGTTGTGTTTACAGATTGGCCACCGGGGCCTGAAGAACAAAATTCATCGCGCTTAATGTCAGCGGGATTGATTTCAATATCCACTTCTTCGGCTTCGGGAAACACAGCTACCGAGGCAGCAGAAGTATGTACCCTGCCCTGCGTTTCTGTTTGTGGCACCCGTTGTACCCGGTGTACCCCGGATTCGTATTTCATTATGCCATAAACACCATCCCCACTAATGTTAGCAACAATTTCCTTGTAGCCTCCCTGTGTCCCTTCGGTAGAGCGTGTTACCTCAATGTTCCAGTTTTTAGATTCACAAAATTTGGTGTACATTCTAAACAGTTCCCCTGCAAAAATGCTTGCTTCGTCTCCACCTGAACCTGCTCTGATCTCCACCACAGCATTTTTTTCGTCTTCAGGATCTTTTGGAATCAAAAGGTATTTGATTTTTTCTTCCGTAGGTTCTTTTTTAGCTTCCAATTCTTCCAATTCCTGTTTAGCCATTTCTTGCATTTCTACATCATGTTCAGTATTTAGCATTTCTTTGGCGTCTTCAATGCCGTTGATGATTTCCATGTATTCATCATACGCCTGGATAACCGGCTCAAGGTCTTTGTATTCTTTATTTAATTTGATGTATTTATCCATATCTGCTGTAACCGATGGCTCAGACAGCAGCTTTTCAACGTCCTGATAGCGTTTTTTCACACCCTCAAGTTTGTTGAGTATCATATTTTGCTTCATAAACTTACTTTCTACATTTAATAAGGCTATATTTTACATGTCGATTTGACAAACAACTATTTTTGTATTTGGGATTTTTTTCAATTTATCAATCGTTTATTAGAATAGAGCCTTAATAATTAAAAATTCCGTGTTCTGACTTAATTGTCAGTTTATTATTGGTTGCATCTTTCACATATCCGATGATTTGAGCTTCAAGGTTAAATTCCGAGGCAATATCAATGATATGCTTAGCTGTGGACTCATCCACATAAAATTCAAAACGATGCCCCATGTTAAACACCTGATACATTTCCTGCCAGTTTGTTTCTGACTCCTGTTGTATCAAATTAAAAAGAGGGGGTGTGGCGAACATATTGTCTTTCACAATGTGTTTGTTCGATACAAAATTCATGATCTTTGTCTGTGCCCCTCCGCTGCAATGAATCATCCCATGGATATCACTGCGGTGTTTATCCAGTACCTTTTTAACTACCGGGGCATAGGTTCTGGTTGGAGATAAAACCAGTTTCCCGGCATCCAAACCAGTTTCCCGGATTGTGTCAGTGAGGTATTTTGATCCGGTAAAAACCAGTTCATCGGGTATTTCAGGGTCGAAAGCCTCGGGGAATTTTTCAGCCAGCTCATGGGCAAACACATCATGCCTGGCAGAGGTGAGTCCGTTGCTTCCGATGCCGGAATTGTATTCATTTTCATAAGACGTTTGTCCATAACTTGCCAGTCCCACGATCACATCGCCATGTCTGATTTTATCGTTTGCAATGACATCTGCTTTTTTCATGCGGCAGGTCACGGTAGAGTCCACAATTATTGTCCTTACAAGGTCTCCGACATCCGCGGTTTCACCGCCGGTAAGGTAAATATCAATGCTCTGTTTTCGTAAATGTTCCAGCACTTCTTCGGTTCCCTGAATAACAGCGGCAATCACTTCTCCGGGAATTTTATTTTTATTTCTGCCAATGGTAGATGAAAGCAGGATATTACCTGTAGCTCCCACACAGAGAAGGTCATCGATATTCATCACCACTGCATCCTGTGCAATGCCTTTCCACACGCTTAAATCTCCGGTTTCTTTCCAGTACAAATAGGCTAATGCAGATTTTGTTCCTGCGCCGTCAGCATGCATGATGTTGCAATACTCGTCATTTCCGCCGAGTATATCCGGAAGGATTTTACAAAAGGCCGTGGGAAAAATACCTTTATCTGTATTTTTCAAGGCTTTGTGGACATCTTCTTTAGCTGCTGACACCCCTCTTTTGCTGTATTTCCCGGAAACATTCTTAACCATTGCCTCTATGTTAAATTATTAAAATTAAAAGGCGCCCGTTACGAGACCAACGGGCGCCATCAATGTTATTTTCATACGTTAAAATTCGCCGCCACCCACTTCAATTTCAGCGTCGCCTTTTTTAATGACATTCTCATTTTCTACTTCAAAGGGGTCTTCTCCCGGTTCAAGCCCGTGCGTTTTTGACTCAACACTAAATTCCGTTCTACGGTTTAGCTGATGAGCGATTTCCCGTTGATCTTCTGTGGACAGGTCGAGAATAAATCCTTCGGTAAGGATATCTCCCGGATCCAGGAAATCATGTTTTTTGGCCAGGGTTGAATCGATTACACGTGGCATGGATTCCCCAAAGCCTCGCCATGTTAATCTGTCTTTATCAATGCCTTTTTCGGTGAGGTAATCGACACAGGATTTGGCACGGGCATCCGACAGTTCCATGTTATGTTCGTCGCTGCCCCTAAAGTCTGTATGAGCACGTAGTTCAATGGCAAGATGCGGGTTGTCGTTAAGTGTTTTCACCAGGCCGTCTAAAGCTACAGTTGATTCTGGCCGTAATGTTGCTTTATCCAGGTCATACTCAATGTTAGGCAGTTCAATAATTTTCGGGATGCTGGCCATATTGATGTCAATGACAATGGAAGTATCCCTTAAGATACCGCGTGTTGTGAAGCTAAACGTATTGGCAAAATAATCTTCACCCACCGACGCTTTCAAAATGTAATCGGTTTCTTCATCCAGGTTCTTAAATACATAGGTGCCATCACCGCTGGTTTCAAAAGCCTGCTGTAAACCTTCGTCGGTCATAAGTTGTATTTTAGCTTCTTTAATGCGGTAGGGGAATTTAGGTTTGGTTGTATCCCTGACCACTCCCCTGACAGAAATATCGAGGGGGGGCATGTGGAATCTGTATATATCGTCCATGCCTTTGCCGCCAGGCCTGTTGGATGAAAAATATCCAACGTTCCGTTCTCCTTTATAGATAATTTTAAAATCATCAGCCTGGGAGTTGATGGGAGGCTTAAGGTTAACAGGTTCTTCAAAACCACCTTCGCCATCTGGCTTGGCTTCAAAAATATCAAGTCCACCCATCCCGACATGGCCATCAGATGAAAAGTACAAGGTACCATCCGATCTTATGGTAGGGAATGTTTCATCACCGGCAGTATTAACCGGCTTACCAAGATTCATTGGTTCTCCCCATTCAGTTTTAGTGTCAGGCCTTGTCATAACATACAGGTCACTGCCACCAAGTCCGGTAGGAGTGTTGGCTGAAAAATACAGTTTGGTTTCATCGGGAGAAAGTTCGGGGTATCCCACTTCGTAGGTTTCAAACCCTGGTATTTTTAGTTTTTTTACGTCACTCCATGCACGTCCCCGTTGATTTGCGGTGAAAATATGACATGGAACATCCACGTCATCACCACTGAAACAACGGGTAAAGTACATTAAATTCCCTTTATTGTTTACACACACGGCACCTTCATCTTCTTCGGTATTAACGTATCCGCTAAGAGGCATAGCTTCGCTCCAGTTTCCTTTCCTGTCTTGTTCGATCATAAATATATCGGTAAATTTTTGCCCGCTTTTGAGGTTATTTCGATCTCCCATTGTGCCCTCCCTGGAAGTTGTAAAAAAGACCGTAGTAAATTCGTCATCACCCCATGCGGGAGCAAAATCCTGTTTCAAAGAATTAAAATAGGCCATTGTGCTCACCTGGTATCGAGCAGGTTGATTTTCCCATTTCGGAACCACCTTACAGGATTCAATACCTACTTTTGCCCTGTGATCATCTGGCACAAGGTCAAGGTATGTTTCATACACTTCGATGGCATCCTCATAATTTCCATTCATGCGCAATGCATCGGCATAATATAACCTTGCCTCTGGTTTTAAACGCTGGGAATTCGCTTTGAGTGCTTTACGAAAAAATTCTTCGGCTTTTTGTGCATTTCTCATTTCGCGATAACAATAGCCGACCCTGTAAGCCACCAAAGCTATTTGTTCAGAGCTATTCAACGTAGGCAAGGCTTCGGTATAATATTCGATTGCTTCTTCATACCGGTACTGGTTATAAGCTACATCACCTTTTTTCACACCAGTTTGTCCAAGGGCTGTGTAAATAAACAAGCCAGTGAAAAGTATTAATATTATCAGTCGTTTCATAATATATAGTTTTTCAGGTTACTAAATTAATCAATTCTATGAAATCCGAAAGATATTTTAGATAAAAACATCATCGGATTTCCAAAAACATATCTTGTTTTATTTTTTTACTGCAGACTATGTCTTTTGTTGCTATGCGTTTACTTGCCGGGACATAAGGTTGTCTCCGATAATATACCTTATACATTTTTCCTGGTTCCGTTGTGAATTCATATTTTCCATCTTGATTAGTACGAGTTGATTCAATCACATCACCATTTTGTTCACAAAGCTCTGCCAGGGCATTTTCTATGGGTTCTTTTGTTAATTTATCATACACGGTGCCATAAATCCGGACAGAAATTCCAGGGATAAAGAAGTGATAAATGTCGGATTTTCCGATACCTCCCCTTCGTTGAGAAGTAAAGAAGCCTTCATCTTTATCGTCCCGAAAAACGATACCAAAATCATCGGCCGGGGAATTGACGGGTGGTTTCATGTTTTTTACATTGTATGATGCTACGCCTGTGTTCCGGGCTTCAAAAATGTCCAACCCTCCCATGCTGTTGTGTCCGTCGGAAGCAAAATACAAGAGTCCGTTTTTACGTATATACGGGAAACAATCGTCTTTTTCGGTATTGATATCGGGGCCGAGGTTTTTTGGAGAGCTCCATGGCTTAGACTTGCGTTCGCGTGTAACTTTGTAGATATCTTTACCTCCATAGCCTCCCAGCATAGAATCGGCTACAAAATACAAGACGCATTCATCATCGGAAATTGAAGGATGTCCGATGCTGATTCCTTTTGGAATACCAGGGATGATTACATCCCTGACATCTGCCCAGTATAATCCCCTTCTTTTGGCTTTATATAAACGACATGGACGGTCTGCTTTAGGGTCATAATCACAGCGGGTAAAATAAAGGACATTGTATCTTCTGTTGAGGCTGGCAGCGCCTTCGTCATATTTTGTGTTTACCGTTCCCCAGGATTTTCTCGGAAGGTTCCATTGGCCGTCTTTATCACGTTCTGCTTCATAAATATCGGTAAAAAGCTGTCCCGATTCCATATTAACGTCGGGATCATCAAGTATAGAGCGGGAAGATGTAAAGAAAATCTTATCGTAATCTTTGTAACCGTAAAATGGGCAAAAATCCATTTCTCCGGAATTCAAAATGGCTGCTAATTTAACGGAAATATTTGTCGGATTCTCGAGCATTTCAAGGGTCTGGTTTATTCTTTCAATTTCCTCATCTACCCTGGGATCATTGGGATGGATTTTCTCATACTTTTCAATGGCCATAAGTGCTGAATCAAATTCTTCGTGCTGTAGGTATGCATCGGCCATTTCAAAATACATTTTGTCGTTGTGGTAATTGTACCTTTCAGCTTTTCTGAAATGTTCAAGGGCATTTTCAGGGTTTGAAATTTTCATGTATGCCCGTGCTGTTTTAAATGAAGCTTCTGCCCTGGTTTTTCTGGATTTGTCGCTGCGGTCAAATGCTTCCTGGTAATGATCAATGGCTGTTTTGTATTGTTCACGTTCAAAAGCATTATCGCCTTTTTTCAGGTATCGTTGACCACACAAAGGTGTTAACCAAAGCAACAGAAATACCATCAACACATATTTTGGGGTTATTAATCTCATGACATCGACTCCATTATTGTTTTGCTGTAAAAATAGTAAAGCTCACTCGTTTAACAAAACATTGCAAAATGGATGCCGAAAATTAGAAATCAACATAAAAGTCAGGTAACTACTTCCCTCAGAGACGCAAAGTTATAAAATATGATTGACTATCATAGGATTGCACGAAAGCACGAAAGCAAGAACGAACGATTGCATGATATTTCAAGGGGGATACGTTTATTTTTTTGGTTCTACTGTTATTTTAATGGTAAAGATTTAGTGTACGATGGAAACTTAGGTTTTGCTGTAACCTGAGTAGAAAAAATAGTTGTTTGAACA
>CAZGPW010000056.1:0-4263 GCA_964527535.1 uncultured Bacteroidales bacterium | reverse complement strand
GTAATAAAGCAATTAAATATATAAATAGGTGCATTTTACCCAACTTTATAAAAATGAAGTCATTGATTTACGCGGAAAAATGTCCTCCGAAACTTTAGTTTATCAAAATCCAAAAGTACGTTTTTTATTTTCAATTGGCGTTTGATTAAAAAAAAATCTGCCTGTTTTCCGGAATGTTTTAACAATGCTCATTAAACCTGATACCAAGCTGGGTCCGACTGTTTGATATTTAGCACTTTTATTGATGTTTATTGACATTTTCAAGAGATTGAATATTTGTATTATACCGATGATATTCAATGTTAAAACGGAACTGTCATCAATCCTTATTTCTTTGATTGATGACTTGTTAAGTTAATGCCGTGCAACTATCAACGTGATTACATTAGCTTGCTACCTAAAATGACAATATTGATAGCGTATCGGCATAATCATGCAACAAACAGAAAAGAAAAGTGTTTAGTGGACTTTTAATAATATCTCTTGCATCACAAAATTTTATCAGCTCAAATTATTAAAAACCGCCAGCACTTCTGAAATCACCATCATGATAAACATAAACCATAAAAAGCTTTTTTTGAGGTACCTGTATTTTGTATAAATAACGAAGTGTGTTAAAATTAAGCTGACGGGTATGCTTAGGTAAAACCGGAAAAATATATTCATATCAACAAAGAAATACGAAAAAATGGTTATTCCCAGCAGAATTAAAATGACGTAAAAGTGCTTCCTGACCGAAATTTTATGTGTGCCCATTTTGTTTAGCAGGTGAAACATTGCTGTCACGATAAAAATTGCAATGATAAAATCGTGTAAAACAACCTTATAGTCAGGAATATTTAAGCCAGGGAATACTGCTTTTAATCCCGGTAAATGATATAAAACATCAAGGTGGCCAGTAAGGTATAAGATACCTGAGGTGAGCAAAGCTGTTGTGAGCATGCCCAGAACAAAATTTGCATGTTCGCGCCATACGGAACGTTTTGTAGCAATCATTGCCATGAAAACAAAGGGAATAAAAATCACCACGATGGCATTAAACAAAGCTGCCGACATTAAGATTAAGCCTGTAAAAAACATGTGTGCCAAAGCCTGACGTTGTTGTGTTGCCTGGAACAACAAAAAGAGCATGGCCAAAATAAGGGTAACGGATAGTAATTCCGGGGATAAATGCAGGTAACGGTAATCGGTACATGAAACAAACACATACATCCATGACACCAGAAAATTAGCGTTTGCAACAATCTGATACTGGCTGTTCAGTTTAAACAACAGAAACAAGTTAAGCAGAAATACGGGATATCCCATTAAAATTGCAATATGTTGTGGTATATCAAATCCGGATGTCCCCTGAATCAACAAGCCAGGTAAATGCTTCAGGTTATGAATATCTGAAGCCGGAAAAACCCATTGTAATGCCCATATCAAGCCGCTGAAGATAATCAGCAGGATAAGGTTGGCAAAATCATTTTTGCTGAGCCACAACGTGTTCCTCATAGGTTATCAAAATTTTGTGCAAACTATGGCAAAGCCAAGGTGCCGTGCTGTGATGTGCTGGGCTTGTCGAAGCGAGCGAAGCCGAAGCAAGCGCAGTCGAAATTATTCAAAGATCAAAACCAATGTCTTTCCGGTAATATTTTTTATCAAACTCAATATTTTTTGCTGTAGCATAAGATCGTTTCAGCGCTTGTTTCAGATTTCTCCCAAACGAAGTTATTGCCATTACACGGCCTCCGTTGGTAACAATGTTATCGTTTACTTTTTTTGTTCCCGCATGAAAAACGATGCTTTTAGTGACTTTATCAGTGCCGCTGATGGTTTTTCCCTTTTCGTATTCTTCGGGATACCCGCCTGAAGCCAGCATTACAGTAGCTGCCGAGCGTTTGTCAATCTTTATATCTTCTTTGTCAATGGATTGGGTACATGCGGCATTCAGATGTTGAAGAAGGTCAGATTCGACCCGGGGCAATACCACTTGTGCTTCAGGGTCTCCCATACGAACATTATATTCAATAACATACGGCTCTTTGTTGACGATCATCAGGCCAAAATATATAAATCCTTCATAAACCATCTCGCTTTCCTTGATTCCATGTATTGTAGGCTTGATAATCTGTTCTTTGATTTTATTCATCAGGGCTTTATCGGCAAAAGGAACCGGAGAAATTGCGCCCATACCACCTGTATTAAGGCCTGTATCTTTTTCACCGATCCGTTTGTAATCTTTTGCGTTGGGAAGGATGGCGAAGGTTTTACCGTCAGTTAGGGTAAAAACAGACATTTCAATGCCTTGCAAAAACTCCTCGATCAATACGGTTTTGCTTGCTTTTCCAAATTTTCCGCTGAGCATCTCTTCCAGGGTTTTTATGGCTTCTTCTTTTGTGTCGCAGATAATTACCCCTTTTCCGGCAGCAAGCCCGTCAGCCTTTAACACAAATGGTGCATTTTGACGTTCCAGAAAACGCAGTCCTTCATTTTTGTTTTTGGCGTTTACCGCAAAATATCCTGCTGTGGGGATGTTGAATCTGTTCATAAATTCTTTCGCGAAGGCTTTGCTTCCTTCCAGCATTGCTGCAGCTTTGTCCGGACCGACAACTTTTATATGTTGCAAGCTTAATGTCCTGTTGAAAAAATCTTTTATGCCTTTTACAAGCATTCCTTCGGGACCCACAATAAGCATATCAATCCGGAAATTGATGCATTTACGCGCAATCGTAGGAAAATCACTGTGTAAATTGATGTTTTTTCCTAGTTTGTCAGTGCCTGCATTGCCAGGAAAGATGTATAAATTATTGAGAAGTGGAGACTGGCTGATTTTATATGCCAACGCATGTTCCCTTCCACCCGAGCCTAATATTAAAACATTCATAATATATTAAACTATTGATTTACCAATTACAAAATTAAACAATTAATTGACTTAGAGCAAGATTATGGTAAAAAACATGAATCCCTATGCATTTAAAAAATTGTTGCTACTGAAAGGCATGAATGGAATATGACAAACCGATGTACTAAATGTATTTATGCAGCGTTAATTAAACATCTTTTTTATTTTTGTACCCGGATGACGAACATGGTGAATAAATTTTTTGTAATTACGCTACTGGTATTTTTTAGCATTGCCGGCAAAGCACAGGTTGGCGGTGATAACACCTATGCCTTCCTTGAGCTTCCGAATTCTGCACGTGTTGCTGCGCTTGGTGGCACCAATGTTTCGCTATATGACAATGACCTGAATATGCCTTATTACAATCCGGCATTGTTAAATAAAAACATGCATCAGCATTTGGCACTGAATTACTCCAACTACATTGCCGATATCAATTATGGTTATGCATCTTATGCGCATCATATAGATGGTTTTGGTACATTGGCTGCCGGTATGTATTATTTGAATTACGGTGAGTTTATCCGTGCTGATGAAGCGGGTATCATTAACGGAAACTTTTACGCCGATGAATACGCTCTGAATTTATTTTATGCCCGCCCTTTGGCCCTGGATTCTGCGTTGAACATTGGTGGCAACATGAAAGTCATATATTCCAACCTTGAACGATATACATCTTTAGGACTTGCACTGGATGCGGGGGTTAATTATCACGAACCCGGGTCAGATTTTTCAGCATCACTGGTGATAAAAAATCTGGGTGTGCAGCTTACCACCTATACAAACGACAACCGGGAACCGATTCCTTTTGATGTGCAGGCAGGTGTAACATATAAAACACCGCATGCCCCGTTCCGGGTAAATTTGGGCATGCATCAGCTTACAAAATGGAACATGCGGTACGATAGTCCTTTGAATTCAACCCAGATCACACTTGACAACGAGGAAAGTGAGGAAGAAAATGAAATCAGTTTCAGCAATAAAATGGGGCAGGTGGGTGATGAATTACTAAGACATATAGTCATGGGGGTTGAAATCGTTCCATCTGATAATTTTTTCATCGCCATGGGATACAATTATCAACGCAGAAAAGAACTTGCGTTAAGCAACAGGCCCGGCATGATTGGATTTTCTATTGGTGCCGGCATCAAGATTTCAAAATTTATGCTTTCATACGGGCTGGGGCGTTACCACATGGCCGGAACCAGTCATACCATATCAATTACCACTGATATGGGTGCATTTATCAAACGAAACTAATCTCAATAAGCAACTGTTAGGCGCTTAAAAATCAAAACTTACCAACATGTTGTCGTTAATCATGCTGCAAGTTTGACACCCATTATTTGATTTATTTTTTTGATTTCATTCAT
>CAZGPW010000055.1:0-15420 GCA_964527535.1 uncultured Bacteroidales bacterium | reverse complement strand
CTGCACGTCTGCATGAATGTTATTTTTGTTGATTTTAATGTCAGTAACATAGCCTTTATTGGCATAGGTTCTTCCACGTGGTAAGCGGTTTGAGAAATCGATGTTGTGGAGGGCTCTCTGCTGTGCCCGACCTTCAGGGTCGGCTTGTTTATGCGATGGAATAGTTAACCAAAGCAGTAGCACCAGAAATCAAATCGACCCTGAAGGTCGGGGGGGGTGAGAACATAGTGGGCTTGTTTATGCGATGGAATAGTTAACCAAAGTAGTAGCACCAGAAATCAAATCGACCCTGAAGGTCGGGGGGCAGGGTCGGTTTGTTTATGCGATGGAATAGTTAACCAAAGTAGTAGCACCTAAGTTTTCACTTTCAGATATTCCTGGTTTTCCGCTAAGTTTGCAGTAGAACCTTATTTTTTAGAAAAAATACCATTTTAAACTGAAATTTCAAAATATTGAGTGAAAATCTGGAAAATATTGCTTGCTGATCGACTTAGCAGGTAAAGCCAGGGCTAATTGCTAAGCGAAAAGATGATACAGGATATGATGCTACCGCGTGAGGGATAGAAGCGGTACCCCACAGCCGACGTCAGGAGGCGAGGAGTACAAGCGGATAGCCCGACCCCCGGAGGTACGGAGGGGGGCACGCCCAAATTGTAAACACCAAAAACCTGTCAATCACTCACTACCCTGGCCCTTAATTTGATATTTTCCCTCGCTGTCAATGCTGATATCCGGCAGTGATTTGTTTTGGTCAATGTAATCGTAAACTTTCTTTACGTTTTTCCAGAAACCGGTCATTTCCTCACTGTCATCCGGCTCATTTTTAATATAACCACCGCTTATCATACGATAAGGAAAAATATACGCAGGATTCTCCGTTTTCATGCGAAAAGGGAAAATATACACAGGAATTTTATCCTGTCCATGGTCTGTTGCTTCTACGGCAAACACATACAGTTCTTTTATTTTATCGTCGGTTATCGGGATGCAGCCTATGGTTACCTGATCCCCGTGAATGAATATATTGCTGCCTGGGCTGTATTTATCGCCGAGTATTTTATCCGACTTGTTGGGATAATTGATTTTTAAGGATAAATAATAATTACTCCAGGGATTAAACCGGTCGATGTAGTAAACCCCTTCCGGTATTTGGAAATCACCCACTCTTCGCTTGGGGCCAAGACTCCCGGAAAAGGCGGAAAAATCATAGCTTGTGATTTTTTGATATGTATTATCTGATTTGTTTTTTGCCCACAATTCCAGCACTTGTTCTTTTTTAAATGCTTGCAAAAAGATATGCGGTTCATGAATGCCTTTATCGTTCAACATGTTGTAAACGATGTCTTCTTTTTCATGATAAGCGGTTTTTACCCGTGGGTATTCCAATTGTGTTTGTTTAAATTTACCATAAGCTTGGTCTTCTTGTTGCGCAAAAACAGAAGCATTGGCAAACACACAAACCAAAAAAAACAAAAGTAAATCTCTCGTTTTATAAAGCATAAAACAAAGATAATCAAAATATTCAAAGGATATTGACACTTCCCACCCTGATGCCCGCCAAAGGCTGTAAAACCGAACCCCGAACCCCGAACCCCGAAACCCGAAACACAGAACCCGAAACACGGAACAATTTTTTTTCTCAAATCTTTTGATAAAAAAATATATTGTTATAATTTTACTTAAAACTTTAAAATTAGAATTATGCCCGACAAAGTAAACAGCAGCAACACAAAAAAAGAAATCCTTGAAGCTTATAACGCTTTAAAAAAGCAAATAAAAGAGCAAAACCAACAAGAACCCGAAAGAGAACAGCGGGAAAAGCAAAAAATTAAACAGGTTGACGAGGCTGTAAAACAAACTCCCGATAAGATAATGCAAGATATTGCTCAGTTAAAAATTAACCTCAGCAAGTCACTTGATAAAACCGAAGAATCCCTTACCCAGGAACAGAAAACGCTGAATAATGTGCGACAGGCTATACAAATTGAAAAAGAAAACCTTCAGGAAGTTTATGATATCAAAGCTGAAGCGGATTCTCTGGCCGCATTAATAGCTGCCCACAACGAAAAGAAAGAAATCCTGGAAAAGGAAATAAACGATCAGCGGAAAGCATGGGAAAAAGAAAAGCAACAAACAGAAGAAGAATTTAAGGAAGAAAAAGAAAGAATCCAAAAAGAAAGAAAACGGGAAGAAGAAGAATATAAATACCAAAAAGAGACTCAACGCAAAAAGGACGAAGACGCTTACAAAGAAAAAGTGGCTAAACAGGAAAATGAATTGAAAAATAAAAGAGAAGCGTTTGAAAAAGAAATGGAAGAACGTGAAACAGCCATTAAAGAACAGGAAAATGAATTTAAAGCATTGAAACAAGAAGTTGAACACTTCCCTGATGAGCTGGAAAAAGCGGTGAATCAAAAAGAAAAAGAAACCAGGGAAAAACTGACCACAGAATTCAAGCATGAAAAAGAAATGCTTCAAAAAGAATACGAAGGAGAAAACAAACTCAAAGACGAAAAAATAAAAACCTTACAAGACAAAATTAAAGATCAGGATAGCATAATAAATCAGCTTCATAAAAAAGTGGAAAATGCAGACAATAATGTAAAAGATATTGTGTTAAAAGCCATAGAAGGTGGCAGTGGCAGATTCTATCCAATGGAAAAAATGTCAGAAGATGTAACAAAACAATCAAACCAGCAAAAACACAAAGAGTCCTGATTTTAACAAAACACGAAACACGATTTGTCCTTGCCCGGCTCTGATTGCCCTTTAGCATTGCAGAATGATTATCTTTTATGAATATCTGAAAGATTGCCTAAGTTACCTTATTGTCATTGAAATTTCTCATAATCATTTCCTCTTTTTCTCTGCGGTGCTTAGTGCTTCCCTGCGTAACTCTGCGGGATAGCAGGGTTGTACCGCAGAGTTTCGCAGAGGTGCAGAGAACCGCAAAGAGATGATAAAACAGTCCGAAGACGGAGGACGGAAGTTCGCAGTTGACTTCGGACTCCGGACTTCTGTCTTCTGACAGGTTATTGAAATTGGGGTTTTGAACGTCATCTAAGTTATCTTTTTTGAAGTTCCCCTATTTTTTCCCAGGGGCGAACACTGATTAGTTACATTATCTATACTTTAAATTATTTGTTTCATCAGCGTACCTGCTATAGATGAGAAAAATCCCGCGCCAGGGCGTAGCCGTATATCCTGCTGCGGCATCCGGGGTGGTTTTTCACCGGTAGCGGAGCGACAAAGAAGCTCCCGCTTACCGGTAAGAAAAATCCGCCGGATGACGTTGCAGATAGCAGGCGAAGACCGCCCGGGCGCCCAAATAAATATAAAGATACAGGGAAAATTTATTTTGTGATGTTAAGCTTGGTTTGATGTGATTTCTCCGGCAATGGTTTTTCCCACTTGTTTTTCGAGGCGTTTCATTTTGGGACGGAAGCAGGTGAGGTAAATGATCAGGGGGATAATGATGCCGAGGATGATGAGTGATATCCAGAACAGTATCCGTGCTCCGGGAGATGCCCAGGCTGCTTTGATATTGATGTTGTTTTTTCCTGCATAAACTTCGGTGCCGATGGCTTTGTTTCTTTTCACAGTGGTCAATGAGTCCGAACGTCTTTTTATGGCAAGGTGTGGATGATCCCTTTGGATTGCCTCTTCAAGTTGCTTGGATGTCAGCTTATTTCCTGTTTGTTTAAGTTTCATTGTTACTGATAATTTTGCCGAAAGATAACACATTTTTGTGAGTTATGAATGGATGTGTTTCGGGGATGGCTTTATAATGTATTGTAAAACATAATGGTGTTAAAAGTATAAAAATAAGCGCATGAGGTAATGGTAAAGAGTCAAAAGGTTTGT
This sequence comes from uncultured Bacteroidales bacterium, assembly GCA_964527535.1. Lineage (GTDB taxonomy): Bacteria > Bacteroidota > Bacteroidia > Bacteroidales > ML635J-15 > JAQIBY01. The sequence continues at coordinate 11,556 of CAZGPW010000055.1, read as the reverse complement.
TGTTAACGATTTTTAATGTTAATATTCTCAATTGTATGTTGTATAAATGCCTGGTTTATGTATAAATCAGTATTTGAATACTTAAATTTGCTGATGCATATAAACCTTAAAATACCGAAATATTATGAAAACCTATGATGTAATAATTATTGGCAGCGGTCCGGCCGGGATCATCACCGGGGTAACTGCAAAGAAAAGAAATCCGGATAAATCCATTTTGTTGCTTGGTGAATCGCAGAAAGGCTTGGTACCATGTGGTATTCCTTATGTTTTTCACAGGCTTGACAGCGTGGATAAAAACAAAATGGGGCCAAAACCCTTCATGGATGCCGGTGGTGATTTTCAAGCAGATAAAGCCGTGGACATTGATCCGGAGAAAAAAGTTGTCACACTGGATTCAGGGCAAGCGTATGAATATGGCAAGCTGGTGTTTGCTACCGGTTCTACGCCGGTAGTGCCAAAGTTTATCAAGGGCTATGATCTGGATGGCGTTGAATACATCAAAAAGAATTACGATTACATTGAAGGCCTGGTACAAAAAGCCAAAAAAGCAAAGCACATTGTTGTGATTGGCGGTGGATTTATCGGTGCTGAAGTGGCAGAACAGTTGCAATTGAACGGAACGCATAACGTCAGCCTGGTGGAAATGGAAAAATATTGCTTTTGCAATGCGTTTTCCACAGAACTTGCAGACATTGCCACTGAGGAACTGAAAAAAACAGGTGTCAATGTGATGACATCAACCAAAGTAACTGAAATACGTGGCGAAAATGGCAGCGTTCAAGCAGTAAAACTTGATTCAGGCAAAGAAATAGAGGCCGATATGGTGATTGCTGCCATAGGTTATCGTCCCAACACTGAGCTGGCAAAAAAAACAGGGCTGAAGTTGAATAAAATCGGAGCCATTGTAGCTGACCAATATGGCAGGACAAGCGTCAACGATATTAGTGCTGTGGGCGATTGTGCCGGCACTACCGGATTTTTGACAGGCAAAGAAGATACCATCATGCTTGCTTCAACAGCCACGGCAGAAGCCCGTGTTTGTGGATACAATTTGTTTGGCATCTGCCTGAAACGGCATTTTGCCGGTACGCTTGGGGTTTTCTCCACGGAAATCAATGGAATGGTGATGGCAGCAGCCGGTGTTAATGCCCGTACAGCTTATGAAGCCAACGTGAATCATGCAAGTGCTGTGTTCTCTGATGTTGACAGGCATCCTGGTGCTTTTGACGATTGTTCGCCCTTGTCTGTGCGTTTGTATGTTTCTGTGTCAGACGGCAGCGTCATTGGTGGTGAAGTTTGGGGTGGCAAAACCGCCGGCGAAATCGTTAATACCATTTCCATGGCGATACAGACAAACGTTACCGTTTATGAGCTTGTTTCATTCCAGTTTGGTACGCATCCTCTGTTGACAACTGCCCCGACAAAATACGTGCTGGTAAAAGCTGCAGAAGCGGTGATCAATAAAATAAGATAGTAGCTCAAATCTGTAAGTAGTAACCCACTTGTGGATTTGAAGTGTAATTCTGTTTTGTTCCTTTGGTTTAACAAATATACTCCGGCAGGAATCAATGTGTCGAATGATGGCGGAATGAAAGAATTGATAGCCTGCCGGATATTTTTATCCCCGATGACAGGGAGTTAGCCGTTCTGACTGATTTTTTTCAACAGGTCACTGTTTTTGATGATGATTTCTTTTCCTTTGATGTCAATGATGCCATCATGATGAAATTCTGATAATACCCGGCACACTTGTTCCCTTGAAACATTAATTAAATCTGCAATCTCACTTCGGCTCAACGGAATGGAAAAACTGTTGGTGTTGAATACCGTGCAGGAAAAATACACAAGCGTTTCAGCCAACAGCCCTTTTGCATTTTTCTGTGTTCTGTTGAAACAACTGCAGAAATGTTTCAATTCTTTACGGCACATTTCCTGTATGATCTCATAGGAAAACATGGCATTTTCACAACACATTTGTTTGAATATATTCAGGTCAATTATGCACATGTTGCTTTCTGTCAGCGATGTCACTGAATATTGATTGATGTTGTTTCCCAGGGTGGTGGGAATGCCTATATAGGATGGTGCTTTGATGATTTCTATGATTTGTTGTTTGCCATTTAACCCTGTCATGTGTTTTTTCACAAGGCCGGATGTGAGGTAGGCTACGTTATTGGCAAACGCATTTTGCATAAATACCAGGTTTCCTTTCTTGTATTTGACTTCTGTGCTGTTTTTGGCAAGTAGTTCCTGTTGTTTCAATGAAAGCCTTTTTACTGCCGGACAGGAATGAAAATGGCAAATGGTGCATGTTGTTTCCATGGTGGTTTATATTATGCCTTATTGAGGCTGATTAAACACAAAATAAAAGTATGTAAAATATAAACACAAACTTAAAAGAGTGATAAATGTCACCAAAAAATGTAAGATCATTAACAAGCATTATATTGTATTATACATAAAGCTGATATAATTTTACTTCCAAATTTTAAAACAACAAATATGGAAATGAAAAAAATGTGTTTAGGCCTTTTTTCAGGTAGTATTGACAAAATCACGGCAGCGGGTATCATTTTGAGCGGAGCCGCTGCAGATGATATGCAAGTGGATGTCTATGTGTTGCTTCAGGGAGCACGAGCATTCCGGAAAGACATTGCAAAAGATGACCAACAATTGAATATGGCCGAAAACCCGGAGCTTAAAAATGAATTTATGGCCTCACTGGATAAATTGAATGTGAAAAAATGGCATGAATTTTTTCAGGAAGCCAAAGAAATAACAGATGTGAAAATTCACATTTGCGGGCTGGCAGGTAAAATCTGGGGCGCCGATAAACTTGAGGATTTTACTCCCCTGGCAGATGATATTGTTGGGATTAACGAATACATTACCGCAGCCGGTGAAGCGGACATTCACATGTTTATTTAAATATTATTAACTAAAACATAGTATTATGACACAAGAAGAATTATTAGCACTTGACACAGACAGTGTAGTAGATGCACGCGGAACAGCTTGTCCGGGGCCATTGCTGGAAGCTAAAAAGGCCATAGGGAAAATACAATCAGGAGAAATCCTGGAAGTGCTTTCATCCGATGAAGGTACAAAAAAAGACATTCCACAATGGGCCAATAAAAAAGGGCATGAATTTTTAGGTACTGTGGAGGAAACCGGATACTTTAAGGTTTATATGCAAAAAAAATAAGTTTTTCCGGTGTTTTAAAGGATGCATCCATATTGAAAATTTTACGATGTTCAATTATCAGATGCTGCAAATTCATGAATGATCCTCTTTATTTAATATTTTGAGGTGTCTGGGGATGCATCCTTGTTTTTTACTTTTTTCAAAGAGCATACAGATTATTAAAATCAAAAACATGAGTAAAGAAGAAAATTTTACACCTAATATATTGGTGTTTTCTACCGATAAAATTTCCGACCCCGGCATTGACATGGCCGGGCAGCAGCATGTGCATTATCCACCCAGTGTGAGTTGTATTTCTGTACCATGCAGCTCAGGCATTAAACCCAAGTGGATACTAAAAGCATTGAAAAAAGGATTTGATGGTGTGTTTATTGCTGCCGATGGGACTGATTGCCCCTATACCCCAAAATGTGGAGAAATTACAGGCATTATCATGAAAAACACACAAGATATGATGGTGGATGAAAACATTAATCCCAACCGCCTGAAAATGGCAGCAATTTGCTCTGTGTGTGCCGAAGCGTTTGCAAAACACATGATTAATTTCAGCAAAACGCTTACAGAACTGGGTAGTATTAAAACCGAAGAATATAATAAAGAACAGAAACAATGACAAACAATAGTGACAAAACACTTGAGTATGATGTCCTGGTTATTGGTGGCGGTGTCTCAGGTCAGGAAGCAGCCTTGAATATGGCCAACAATGATTTTAAGGTATTGTTGGTAGAAAAAGATTTGTCTATTGGTGGCAAAATGATTCAGCTCAGTAAAGTGTTTCCAACCCTCGACTGTGCTGCATGTATTGCAACACCAAAAATCTCGGAAACCGCAAGGCATCCAAATATTACCATAAAAACCAACAGTGAAATTAAGGACATCAAGGAAACAAACACCGGGTTTAGTGCTGTGTTGACAGAACATCCCAGGTATGTAAAAGCGGACGCATGTACAGGATGCCAGGATTGTGAGGTTGCCTGTCCCGTGGTGGTCAAAGATGAATATAACTGGGATATTATTGGCCGTAAAGCCGCTTTTGTTCCTTTTGACCTTGCTAATCCGAGGATTGCTGCCATTGATATTGACAATTGTACGCTTTGCGGAGCATGTGAAAGGGCTTGCCCTGCTGATGCCATTGATTTTACACAAGAAGATATGGTGTCGCCGGTAGCGGTTAAAACAGTTATTATGGCAACGGGATTTGAATTGTGGGAACCGGAGCGTAAGAAAGAGTACCGCTTTAAGGAATTGCCAAATGTTGTGCATTCTATGCAAATGGATAGGTTGTTGGCACCAACAAGGCCTTTTACCCATGTATGCCGCCCCTCAGATGGACACAGGCCTGACAATATTGCTTATGTGTTGTGTGCCGGTTCCAGAGATAAATCCGTTGGCAATCCCATCTGTTCACAAATATGTTGTATGTATTCCATGAAACAGGCTCAACTTATTCTTGGGGCTTTACCCATGGCTGATGTTACCATATATTATATTGATATCAGGGCTTTTGGTAAAGGGTACGAAGAATTTTACACCCAGGCCAAAGAAATGGGTGTGGAATTTGTCAAAGGAAAAGTGGCAGACATAAAAGGGAAAGATGACGGAAATCTTATTGTTTCTTTCGAAGATATTGAAAATGGTGGTGTCAGAACCGAAATGGAACATGATATGGTTGTGTTGTCAGTAGGCGTGTTGCCACCGAAAAACACACAGAAATTTTTCAAATCTAAACCCATTAATTTGGATGAACATGGGTATGTTAAACAAAGCGATATCATCACAAGTCCTGCAAAAACAAATGTTGATGGTGTGTTTGTAGCCGGAGCCGCTTCAGGCCCCATGGATATCCCGGATTCAATATTGTCTGCCGGGGCTGCTTCATCAGAAGCTGCTGCTTACATCAGAAGTTCAAAAATTAAAGAATAAATTGCTATGAAAGAACGAATTGGAGTATATATATGCCATTGCGGAGGCAACATTTCAGATTATGTTGATACCGATAAAGTCAGAGAAGCTGTTAAAGATGAAAAAGGCGTGTTTATCGCTAAAGATGTGATGTTTGCCTGTGCCGATTCCACGCAGAAGGAAATTGTGGATGACATCAAAGAACATAAACTCGATGGTATTGTTGTGGCTTCGTGTTCTCCTAAATTGCATCTTTATACCTTCAGGAATGTTGCTGAAAGGGCAGGCTTGAATCCGTACAACTATGTACAGGCCAATATCCGTGAGCAATGTTCCTGGGCGCATACGGATAAACCCAAAGAAGCAACAACAAAAGCTGTGCATATTGTCAGGGGAGCCATTGAACGTGTCAGGTATTCACATGCATTATCACAATTTGAAATATCCGCTCATAATGCCGTGTTGGTTGTAGGTGCCGGTGTTGCCGGAATGCGTGCTGCCATAGACCTTGCTGATATGGGAAGTGAAGTGGTGCTTGTGGAACAAAAACATTTTGTCGGTGGAAACACTGCCCTGATGGGAGAATTGTTTACCACGGATGAACGTGGCGATGAAATTGTGCGTAAACTTTATGAGGATATCCAAAAGCGGGAAAAGATAAGCTTGTTTACCGGCGCAGAGCTTTCTGAGATGAACGGAAGCGTGGGAAATTTTGAGGTAAAAATCAAAATTAAACCAAGGTATGTTAAGCCTGATGCCGACCCGGAAAGGATACGCAGTGCCATGGAGCACTACAGGGGTGAAACATGTCCCGATGAATTTAATTTTGGCATTACAACAAGAAAACCCATTTATATGCCATCAAAAGCTTATCCCGACAGGCCGGTAGTGTATCCTAAATGTTTTAATCCCAATGATGATTTTTTATCATCCTACAGTGATTGTATTGATGTGGGACAAAAAGAAGAACGAATTGATGTTAAAGTAGGCTCTATCCTGGTGAGCACGGGATTTGATGTTTATGAGCCCAACCAAGGCGAGTATGGCTATAAACAGTCGGATAAAATTATGACGCTTCAGCAGTTTAAACGGCTGATAGAACTGAATCCCAATAAAACATTAGTACACAATAATAAGCCTGTAAACAATGTGGTTTTTATTTATTGTGTGGGAAGCCGCCAAAAAGAAGAAGAAGAAAAAGACGTGAACCAGTATTGTTCCAGGTATTGTTGCACTTCGGCAATACATACATCGCTGCTGTTGAGAAAAAACTACAGCAATATACATACGTATCACCTGTACCGCGATATCAGAACTTACGGCAAACAGGAATTGCTTTATGAGGAATCATCATTGAAAGGCGATATCTATTGTAAGTTTGATGAGGATGAGCCACCTGTGGTTGAAGTGAAAAATAATCAGCCCAGCGTTAAATTTAAAGACCTGTTATATGACAGGGAAGAATTTGAAATTGAACCGGATATGGTTGTTTTGGTGACAGGGATGGGGCCCAAAAATGATCATAAAACCATTTCCGGATTACTGAAAATTCCACTGGGTAAAGATAAATTTTACAATGAAGTACATCCCAAGTTGAAACCTGTGGAAACTGTCATTGACGGGGTTTATATTGCAGGGACATGCCAGGGCCCAAAAAATGTTACCGAAACCATGACATCGGCTCTTGCGGCAGCGTCTAAAGCCAATTCGTTGATAAACAGCGAAAAAATCAGCCTTGAACCAACTATTATAACGATTGACACAGATGCCTGTACATGGTGTGGTAAATGCGCTGAAATTTGTCCATATGATGCTTTCAGCAAAACAACCACCGACGATGGCAAAGAAGTGGCTAAGGTCAATAAAGCCGTATGTAAAGGCTGCGGTATTTGTGCGCCGGTATGCCCTGAAAATGCCATTGATATTGTCGGGTACACAGACAATGAAATTGAATCTATGATTGACGGATTAATAAAAACTGTTGAATAATGACTGATAAAAAATCACCCAAAAAAGACCTGACTGTGAAAAAAGTGAAAGATAAAATCACGGTACGGCAGGAAGTAAAAGATGAGCTCAAAGCATATAATAAAGTCAAAAGAGAAATTATTAAAGTCTTGAAATCCGGTGAGAAAACCATTCCGGAGCTTGTGAAAGAAACAGGCTTAGAAACAGAAAAACTCACATATCATGTGATGTCAATGGCAAAATTTGGTGATATCGAAGCCGGTGATGTCAATGATGACGATTATTATTATTACAAATTACCAAAAAATCAGAAAAAATGAATAAAATAGACCCTGGTTTTGCAGAACGATTGAAAAAGTATGGCGCTGTGGATATCAATGCGTGTTACAATTGTGGTAACTGTACAGCAATATGTCCGCTCTCTGATGAAAACAGTTCATTCCCTAGAAAAATGCTCAGAGCTAGTGTGCTGGGTGTAGATGAGAAAATTGAAACGTCGCTTGACCCGTGGATGTGTTATTATTGTGGTGAATGCAGTGACACCTGTCCCAGGGAAGCAGAACCCGGTGAATTGATGATGACTTTGCGCCGTTGGTTGATAGCGAAATACGATTGGACAGGCTTGTCAGGCTTGTTGTTCAGGTCTTTGGCTGCCAGTATTGCCATGTTTTTAATAGTAGCTGCAGGTGTGATTGCGTATGCTGCTGTAGAGAATTTTGAGCAGGAAACATTGTTACATGTTGGACATTTGTTTGAAATGTTTGCTATTGGAGCTGTGTTTGCCTTTATTTTGCTGCCTAACATCATTCACATGTGGTATTTATCCATTGTAAAAACCAAATACAAAATAAAATTTAAAACATATTTTGTGAAATTATGGGACCTTATTGTTCACATGTTTGTGCAAAAACGTACACTTGATTGTGAAGACAAAGGAATTCGCTGGTTTGAACATTTCATCCTGGTGCTTGGTTATTTGGGATTGTTGTTTACTACCGTATTCCTGAATTGGTTTGGTACGGAAAGTATGTTTATCATTGTCTTGGGATACGCTGAAAGCCTTGTGATATTTGTGGTGACCGCCATTTTTATGTACGAAAGAATCAAACATACGCAACAACTCAATACCCATTCACACCCCAGCGATTGGTTTTTCGTGATTTGGCTTTTCATGATGGGACTTTCGGCTTTTTTGGTACGCCTTTTTATTGATGTAGGTTTGATTGATACAAACATCTGGATTTATATTGTTCATGTTATTGTGCTTGCTCAATGGGCACTTATTATTGTCCCGTTTGGTAAATGGACACACTTTTTGTATCGTGCTTTTGCTATGTACTTTGATGCACTAAAAAAGGGGTAAATTTATAGTTATGAGTAAACATTATTAACTGCATTTTGATGTTGCTTGTTACTACATCGAAGCATATGGCAATGAGGAGTTTGTCTATTGGGTGGTAATTGGTGATTTAGCCATGGCCGCTACAATTGGTGGCCTGTTGATTACCAATATCCTGAGAATGTGGTATAAAACAATCCTTAAAAGCAAAATTAAAGTGCCCGTTAAGGCCTATTTAACCGAATTTTTTAACCTCATCTTGCATTTCTGTAACGCAGATTAGATTTAAGAAATGTGATGCTTCCGGAAGGCGTTACTGGGTATTCCATTTACTGATCATGACAGGATATACAATTATGTTTATTATGATTGTCGGCATGCTGCCCTGGTTTCAGACAGCCGAGGTAAATGCATGGCACCATCCGCAACGTCTTTTGGGATATTATGCTACTTTTGGTTTGTTGACGGGATTGACGATTGTAATTGTTCAGCGTATTAAAAAATACAATGCCCGTACTGAATATTCGCATTACAGCGACTGGATGTTTTTGATACTTCTTTACCTTACCACTGTTACCGGTATCCTGGTCCATATCTTCCGCCTTGTAGAGCTTGACGTGGCTACTTTTTATGTTTACATAGTACACCTCGCTGTGCTTGTCCCCATGCTGGTCATAGAAGTGCCTTTTAGCAAATGGTCACACCTTGCATACAGGCCTTTTGCTGTTTACTTTGATAAATTACTGGCAAAAGGAAAGAAAAAGTAATACCAGGTTACACTTATCTATGCCTGTTAGTCGTGGCAGGCGGGCAGTTGTTTAACCTTATATCTTGCTTTACTGATAAATTCTGTTTCTTTATGTAGCATGCAATGGTATGGGATTTTCATTTTACTGTGCAAAGAATTTTCGCATTCATGGTATAGTTGTGTAGTAATTTTAATGTTTTTTATTTTATATGTAAACACATTTTTATTATTATAAATCTTAGTCGTTGCTAACGGTTAATAACCGTTCTTAACCGTTACGTACGATTTTATACCTGATATTCTGGAACTTATTATTTAACATAAGATAATTTATTTTGAATGATTTTTATGGTTAGGCGTAATTTATACCATTACATATAAATAATTAACTTATTTTGAATTGATTAATATAAAATTAATTGAAATATAATTTTTAAAATAATTTTAATATTGAAATAAGTATATATAAGTATATGTTCACCTTAGATTTCTTGAGGCGTTAAACAGTTTCCAGAAAAAGTTTAACCTTGAAAGACCTGCTATACAGGGCTTGCGGGATCGAACACAAACCGGCTCCAGCCTCTATATTAAACTTGTTGTTTTTTGGGATTTGATTTTTTATCGGTTATCAGCAACGCATCCTCCCGACCAACTACACCTCGTAAAACTTCTCAAAATTTGGTGTAATAACCAAAAAGCAGGCTGTGTTTTTCAATTGATTTTTTAATGAAAAAGTCATCATGATGTAATATTTGTTTTGTCAAGATAAACAGAAGTTGGCCATGCTGGAGAGCAACCTACCGGGGATAAACTTGATGGCTGACGAAAAAGTCAAATTGAAGGAGTTCAGGTTAATAAGTTAAAACCTTGTTTGATATTTTACACCAAAACTACTCTGTAAGTTTTTCACAGATATAAGAAAATGAACACCTCAATAAATTAACGTAACAAAAACACAGTGGCTGAAGCATCCCCCTATGGGCGGATGCTTCAAAACCACCATATAATTCTGTTACTCAATAACTATTATTGCAGCCGGGTCGATGACACGGAAAGTAAACGATTCCGTCAAATACAAATGCACTTCTTTTCTGTTGTGATCTTCGTATCCGATGGAAATATCACTTCCCAGTGTCATTCTGAAAGCATCCTCATCATCAGCGAGCATCAGGCCGCCTTTAACAGCCTCAGAGGGAATAATTTTTCCGTTGATGGTATCAAGCAAATGCTTTCTGAGCGGGTATCCTTTGCTCTGGCTGTTGATTTTTGTGTAAAGATCGTTGCTGACAACAAGATTCACAGCGTCTTCAATGCCTTCATTTTTAAACATCAGCATGCCTTTGACAACCGTATCCATCAGTTTATCAACGTTGTTGCCAAGCTTCAACGCAGGGTGTTCACTGGCTTTTGACAAGCCTTCAATCCCGCCTTTACTAAAACCATTATAAACAGCATTTTCTTCAAAGGCTGCCAGTTTTTTGGCTGCATCCCCAAGATTGTCAAGGTCAAAAGTTTCAGACCCGCGGCTAATGTTATCCAACTCCCAGATGTTGAGAGAAAAAGGCATGCGTATTTCCAACAATGGCAATACTTTATGCACGCCATATTGCACATCGGATTTTTTCTGATTAGCAGGGATATCCAGCTCTCCGATACTTACAGAAGCTGTGTCAATACCCGTGGGGCCGTCAACACCCACTACTTTTCTTGCGGTTAATGAGGCCGTTAAAATATCTTTGGCCTCCTCATTGATTTCTTCCCATGCCCGGGCAGAAACCGGAGCAAATGATTTTCTGAGAATATCCATAATTTTATTTCCTTTCCTTTATTTTAATTTACCAATTCCTAAATCACTTCCTTTGTTTTCTGATTCATCATCTCCATGGTCGTGGTCGTGATGAGCAATATCGCCTTCTTTAAACAACCATTCACGCAATTCAGCATCCCATCCCGGCATGTTTCTACGCAACCATTCAATGGCCATACAGGCATGTTCTATTTCTTCATCACGGTTGTGTGCCATGATCTCTTTTAACTCTTCATCTTCACTGACATCAACACGTTGATGGTACCAGTCAACAGCTTCAATTTCTTCTTTTAAACTGTTCAGTGCACGTGAAAATTCCTTTGCCTCTTTGCTGAGTTCTTCAGCAGGTTCATGATAATTTGACATAGTGTTTCGTTTTAGTTGTTAAACATTTCTTTTATACTAATAGTTTAGTATTAAAGTTATACAAGCCATAAATATAATTGTTTAAAATTAGTTGACAAAATTACGTTGAATTTTATTTAGGTTCTACTGCAAACTTAGTGGAAAACCAGGAATATCTGAAAGTTAAAAAAAATTAGGTGTAATGTTACCGGGAGTCGGAAGTCGGTAGTCAGAAGTCA
>CAZGPW010000054.1:0-9777 GCA_964527535.1 uncultured Bacteroidales bacterium | reverse complement strand
GCTAAGTTAAAAAAAATTATCCTTTAATCCAAAAATATTTATGCTTTTTTATGCATCATTCAAACCCAGCGGGATGATCATCTCCCCGAAACCACCATTTTTTTGGAGGCGATTGTTTTGCCATCGGCGACAAGGTAATAAGAATACATGCCGGCGCTGAGGTCCTGGCCATATACGATGAGTTCGCCTGTCGGCGGGTTGCGTGTTGCGTGTTTCGGGTTTAACCGCCTACCGGCGGTTTTGGGTGCCTCTCGGCTTCCCTCGATACAACGCATCTCGGCTTCGATGGCTATCGGAGCTCAATACAGTATCCGCAAAAATCATTCTTGGCACTAAAAAAAGTCCGTAAGGCTTGTGGTTTTCTCTTTGAAGGGGTTTGGGACGTTTTGGTTGGAGAAGTTTGCTTTTTATTGTTGTGCTTTTTTTAGAAGTAGCCTTATTATGCTTGCCATTGTGGTTCTGGCAGTTCACGCATGCGTTCCTCGCCAATGCCATTGTCTAAAGGTATGGTGTGAAAGCTAATGTCATTTTCGGAGGCTTGAATGCCGAAATTGTCATTATCAATGGTTTCTGTGGCATCAACCCTGGAAAAAACATTACCCATTTCATTATTGGTGACATTCATACGCCAGAAGGTATTCAGCCCGGAGCTTGTGTTGGTGCGGAATACCTCCCCCGTGTTATTGTTGCTGCCATCCACGCTGAGCAGGGCTGAAGCAAGCGAAGCCGAAGTAAACGGAACTTGGTATTAGTCTCAGCACATAATGTCCCCGTTTTTATGACACACCTGACAATTTCAGGGGTTATTAATAAGCATTATAACTTACGATGTCATCCAAATCTTTCCTTGATTTTTTTCTGTGCTTTCCCGTGGGATATCCGACACTGATGATAAGCATGGCTCGCTTTTTTTCAGGGATATGCAACAATTCCTTCACTTTGCTTTCGTTAAACCAACCAATCATGCAGGTACCAAGCCCTTCATCAGCTGCCTGCAAACAAAAATGCTCCGCAGCAATTCCCACGTCCATAAGCACGAATTTTTTATCGCGCACAATTTCCCCGAGTTTGGATGTAAAATTCGGGCTTTCCAATACCAACACTACATGTACAGGGGCCTGCTTTGTCCAGTGATTAATCGGGAGCAAGCGGTTACTGGTGGTATCTGCTACTTTATTTTTCAAATCGGCATCATCCACAACAATAAATTTCCACGGTTGAGCATTGCAGGCGGATGGTGCTAATCGTGCTGCTTCAAGGCAGCGCATCAGTTTCTCTTTCTCTACAGGTTTATCTGCGTACTGGCGTTGCGATTGCCTTTGTTTTACAAGCGCTAAAAAATTACCATTATTGTTCATATCGCTTCATTTTGATTTGCAATATAATGATTATTTTTGAGTGAAATTAAATTTCGCAATTTGCGATTCGCATTATCAGAAATATTTATTATGTTTACAAAAAAATAAAAAACAATGAATCCATTTCTATTGAGAGGTTATAAATGCCCAACATATTTTTGCGACAGGGAAAACGAGACTAATAAAATTCTGACTGCCTTGAAAAACGGCCAGGATATAACTCTATACGGCTATCGCAGATTGGGAAAGTCCGCATTAATTAAACATGTTTTTTATAATTTGGAAAATGAATACAACTGTATATATGTTGATATATGGGGAACTACAAGTATTGAAGATTTTTCAAAAGCTCTTATAAACAGCACAATACAAAGTAAATTGTTAAGTAAAAAGAAATTCACCTCTAAAATACTTGATTTGCTAAAGTCTATTGGTGCATCATTCACTATAGGTTCTGATGGGAAACCATCAGTTGATATCATCTATAAAGAAAAAAATGCAGAATTTAACAGTATTGAAGAATTGTTTTACTTCATTAAAACCCTGAAAACACCTGTTATAATGGCAATTGATGAGTTTCAGGAAATCAGGAATTACGATAAGCATTTACCTTTTGAAGCAAAGCTAAGGGCATTAACTCAAAGTATTGATAATGTCAACTTTATTTTTTCCGGAAGTGAAAAGCATCTGCTTTCCGATATTTTTACATCTCATAAAATGCCATTTTATCAATCAACGAGGATGTTATCAATAGATAAAATCAGCAAGATAAAATACTCAGATTTCATAACCAGGCATTTTAAATCTGCTGAAAAGACCATTGATGCAGAAGTGCTGGATTTTATCCTCAATGAATCATATAGGCATACATATTATACTCAAGCCATGCTTAATCTTTTGTTTAGCATCAAGAAGAAAACAGTATTACTGTCAGAATTTAAGCAATTGTTCAAAGATTATATCCTCGAAAAATCCGTATATTACAGCGAATTACCAGATTTATTGACCAAACAACAATTTATGCTTCTTAAGGCAATCGGGAAAAAGGGGATTGTAAAGTCACCAACATCGTCAGGCTTTTTGATAAATTCCGGGATTGAAAGTTCAAGCAGCATGCACCGATTAATTAACTCATTGTTAACCAAACAAATTCTGCTAAAGGAAAATAACTCATACCGGCTTTATGATGTTTTCTTAGAACATTACATCAAATTTGAAAATTGAGTTTCGCATTTTGCGTTTCGCATTTTGCGAATATTTATTCATTTTTACTACATTATCTTCACTTATAATCCCTTTAAAATTATACATTAATGTCTGAAAACCGCTTTCTTTTTCTAACATGATATTGCCACAGTATGCTGCCATTGTAAAATCCCGCATTGTGCAGGTTGCTTTTAAAAGCCTGCATCTGTCTGCGTTTCTCCATGGTTTTTGACCGTGTTTTCCTGACGTTATTCCATGCTTTAAAAACGGCACCTGCATCTTTCATCCGGCCGGAAAACACAAAACTTACGGCAGCCAGCACATCCAGCCAGAACCGTGCAAACATCACAGACCTATACCGTTTTGGCGGCAGGTTTTTTTGCAACATCCATAAGTTGTTTCTGAAATTTAAAAACGTTTTGCGTGGTTCATTTTTAGGCAAGGTCCCACCTCCCACATGATAAACCACAGATTCCGGCACACACACAACACGTATCCCGCTGTTTTTTATGCGCCAGCACAGGTCAATTTCTTCCATGTGAGCAAAAAAGTCCTCATCCAAACCATCGTGATCATTCCACAAATCACGTCGAAAAAACAATGCTGCACCGGCACCCCATAACACATCGTGGATTTCATCGTATTGCCCGTGGTCTTTTTCAACATGCTCAAAAATGCGGCCCCGGCAAAACGGATAGCCGTATTTATCAATATAACCACCTGCCGCACTGGCGTATTCAAAATATCCGGGGTTTTTCTGATCCAAAAGCTTGGCACACACAACGCCCACATCATCATGGTTTTCAAGATAATTCAGGGCCGGTTCAATCCACGGCTGTCTGATTTCCACATCGGAATTGAGCAAGCAGATATATTCATATTCCAATTGCTGAAACGCACGGTTGTAACCGCCGGCAAACCCATGGTTCTCTTCAAATTTCAGAATGCGTACTTTGTCACTGTAGTGTTCTGTCATCCAGGCAACCGAATCATCTTTAGAAGCGTTATCAGCCACCACAACATCCACACCGGGGATATCCGCATATTTCACCACTCCCGGCAAAAATTTTTCCAGAAAATGACGACCGTTCCAATTCAATATGACTACCGCCAGCTTGTTTTTCATAATTTATAACAGGTCTGAAGCAAGTTCTGCCAGGGGCGAACGCTCTCCTTTGACAAGGTTGATGTGGGCAAACACATTCTGCCCGCGCATTTTTTCAGCCAGATACGACAACCCGTTCGATTTGAGATCAAGGTAGGGCGAATCAATCTGCTGGATATCACCGGTAAATATTATCTTAGTCCCCTCTCCTGCCCTGGTGATGATGGTTTTTACCTCATGAGGCGTCAGGTTTTGCGCTTCATCCACAATGAAAAACACGCGGGACAAACTGCGTCCCCGGATGTAAGCCAATGGTTCAATCACCAATTTTTCATTTTTAAGCATATCATCAATACGCTGAAAATCCTGGCTTGTGGGACTATAATTATGTTTGATGACAGCCAGGTTATCAAATAAGGGTGCCATGTACGGGCCTATTTTTTCCTGTGCATCGCCGGGTAAATAGCCCAAATCCCGGTTTGATAAAGGAACTATTGGCCTGGCCAGGTAAATCTGTTGGTAATCTTTGCGCTGTGCAAGCGCTGCAGCCAGAGAAAGCAAGGTTTTTCCGGTTCCGGCTTTTCCTGTCAGGGCTACAAGCTGTATATCTGGCCGCATAAGTGCATCCATAGAAAACGCCTGTTCAGCATTTCTGGGTTCTATCCCGTATGCATGGCGTTTTTCTACCCGCTCAATGACATTTTTATCCACATCGTAATGGGCCAGTGCAGACTGAGACCCGTTTTTCATAATAAAATACTGGTGAGGATAAAACTTGTCATTAAACCCAAAATCATCATAGGGAACCCCCTCGGGCTCATCATATAACCGTCCAATCAATGAAGGAGGTATTTTATTCCTGATGAGGGCTGCAGATTGAATCAAATCAATATCATTCACTTTATCGTTTTGGTAATCCTGCGCTTTCAACCCGAGTGACTTGGCTTTCATCCTCAAATTAATATCCTTTGTTACCAATATCACCTGGTGGATTTTTTTCTTTTCTTTCAGATATTCTGCAATGGCCAGGATACGATGGTCAGGCACATGCTCAGGGAAACTGTTGATCAGATTCGTGGAAAAGGGCTTTCCTGTTTCAATATAAAGCTTTCCAAGATCATCTCCCAAATCAATGCCACCTGTTGTATCCTTGTCCCCACTTAAATTATCCAGCACCCGTGTAAATTCACGGGCATGAAAATTAATAAGGTCATTGCCTTTTTTGAAATGGTCTAATTCTTCAAGCACCACAATGGGCAACACAATGTCGTTTTCCTGGAATTTAAAAATGGAATTAAAATCATGCAGCAACACATTGGTATCCAGTACAAATATCTTTTTATTCTTTACAACCATAGCATCCGGTGTGATTTTGATTTATCAATTAATAGTATTGTTTCAGCGTTCAAAGATAATGATTAATGCCTCCGGAAATACCAGTTTTTCATAAAGTAATGAACAGAATAATTCACAATGAATATTTCCGGGCATGATCGTGATCTCTGTTTTTCAGGGCAGCGGGAACATGGTGGTTTTTATCGGCCATGGTCTCCGCCTTTGCCTTCTATCTGCTACCCTGCATTGCTTTTTTTGATTTGCTGTGGGCAGGAGTTTCTCAGGTCACTCTGCCCACAGCTCAAAAAATACCAATGCAGCGCAGCAGGATATCCGGCGCCGGCGGGCTGCAATAAGAAAATGTTTAGCTTAAATCCGCAGGTTTGAAATTTTAAGACCGGGCTTGCACAACACCAAATATTTTCCTTTCTTTGCACTCGCATTTTAAGGTTCTCAATAATGATAAGCAGAAGACTACTCAGGACAAAAGTAATGCAAATTTTTTATGCCCACGTTCAACAACGGGACACTGAATTTGCAAACACGGAAAAAGAACTGGACAGAAGTGTCCATGCCACATTGGAATTATATTACGAAATTTTAGCCATCATTACATACCTGGCAGATCATGCAGAACATAAACTAGAATTATCGAAAGAAAAAAAACTGCCCAGCTACGACGATATGCACCCAAAACATAATTTTGTTGACAACCCGGTAATTGAGGCTGTCAGGCAAGCTAAATGTTTTCAAAAACAAACAAGAGCACCACGCATTTCAAAAGAGGTACACACAAAATTTATCATCCATTTGTATGATCAAATCTATAAAACCGATACATTTCAGGAATACCTTAACATGCCCAATCCTGGAATGAGCAAACACAAAAACATCATTATTTTCATCATAAATAATTTTTTGATCGACAATACTGATTTGGATGAATTGCTGGAAGAATACTGCATATACTGGAATGATGACATTGGATTTGTCTGCAGCCTTCTTGAACAATCGATACGCCGTGTAAAAAAACCCGGCAACGACAATTTTCTTATCATGAAAGAATACAGTTGTGAAGACGACAGGGATTTTGGCAAAAAACTTCTGTATCATGCCCTGAGACAAAACAATGAGTACGAGAAAATGATCAACGATCATTCAAAAAACTGGGACGCAGAACGCATTGCCACCCTGGATAAAATCATTATGAAACTGGCAATCACAGAGTTTTTGCATATTCCCTCCATTCCTGTAAAAGTGACAATCAATGAATACATTGAAATCAGCAAATATTACAGTACAGCAAAAAGCAATGCTTTCATCAACGGTTTGCTTGACCAAATCGCCGAAAAATTAAAACAGGAAAATCGCATTGTAAAAACAGGCAGGGGGCTTGTTGATAATGTATAGATTAACAGTAGTAAAAACGGCATGTAATGACAAACTTTATGGAAATAAAAAGATCACACAATAATCATGGCGATAATTCAGTTACACAAAATTTAGGTTTTATTGTTTTTTATACGGACAGAAAATTATACTTTTACAAAAATTTTTAAAATGAAAAGTAATTATCATATTGTAGCTGTTTTACTGGTGGTTGTTTTGATTATCGGTTTTGCATCCTGCAATTCCGATAATGAGGCTAATGAAACAAACGATAAAGGAGAGGTCACAACAAGCGATGTAAAAAATCCCATAAGCGCTGACGGAAAATCAAACATGGGCTCGTTGCCAAAATTTGATTTTCCCGTAAAAGAATATAACTTTGGGACGGTGATTCAGGGGGAAAAAGTGGCTTACACATTTACATTTACTAATATCGGTGGATCTGATTTGATCATTAACAATGTCAAAGCATCGTGTGGTTGCACCACACCAACCTGGACAAAAAAACCCGTTGCCCCTGGTGAAAAAGGTGAAATAGAAATTGTCTTTAACAGTCAGGGACGTAAGGGAGAACAAAAAAAATCGGTCAAAGTATTTGCCAATACTCAACCAAATACCAGAGAATTAAGAATTAGTTGTAATATTGTAACCAAATAAAAATAAGATTATATGAATGTACTAGGCATTATTTTAACGATGAATCCCGAGGGCGGATCCGAACAAAGCCCATGGAGTAGCTTTATTTTCCTTGCTCTGATCTTGGTTGTTTTTTACTTTTTTATGATCAGACCACAAATGAAAAGGCAGAAAGAAATGCGAAAATTTCGTGAAAACGTCAAAAAAGGAGATAAAATCGTAACCTCTGGTGGCATACACGGAAAAATCAAAGAAATCAAAGAAACAACCATTGACATTGAAGTAACCAATGACATGGTTATTACTGTCGAAAAAACAGCTATAAACCCCGTGTATCCGCAACAACAAGGGAGATAAATGATCTGGTGAATAAAAACAACAGACTTTACATACTATTCGATAAACTGAAAAAAATCAAGTTCAATCGGAATACCTTGATTTTTGGATTATTTTTGGCCATATCCGCTTTCTTGTGGCTGCTGAATGCGTTGAATAAAGAATATTCTCATGTCATTCAGTACCCGGTTAAATTCACACATGTACCTGAAAACATCGGACTCAATGATGGAGTTCCGGCTAAAATCGGGGTGGAAGTTTTTGGTCATGGGTACGATATCCTGAGTTATAAAATTGACCACGCTAAACCTCCCATCATCGTTAACATGGAAAAAACCAATGCTGAAAAAATGAGCGGTGATCATTATTATATGCTTGGCAAAAACCTGCTGCCCTTTGCAAAGAAAACAATAAAGGGAAATATTAACCCCGTAAACATATATCCTGACACAATACACTTGTATGTTACCAAAACCGTAAGCACAAAATTACCCGTAAAATCAAAAATCAGCTACTCAACAGCGCAACAGTACATGATTTCATCAGGGCCGCATTTTTCACCTGACTCGGTCACGGTCAAAGGGCCGGCACATATCATCAGGAAACTTCAATACATCCAAACGGCTTCAATGGATTACGGAAAGCTTAATGCTAACATAAACCGTTACATCCCCTTACAAGCACCGGATAAGGTTGAACTTGACCCCAAGCGTGTTAAATTGGAAATTGTAGTGGAAAGGTTCACAGAAACAAGTTTCAATATCCCCGTTGAAGTTATCAATGTTCCACCAGATGTCAAGCTTGAGTTGATTCCGAATGACATTGAGGTGTCCTTTCAGGTGCCGGTAAGCCGGTATGATGATTTGACAACATCGGCATTCCGGCTCAGGGCAAAATATGAAAAAACAAAAGAGAAAAAATTGTATCCTGAACTGGTATTAAAGCCCGATTACGTTCAACACATCAGGCTACACAGGGATCATGTTGATTTCATTGAAAACAAAATAAGTGATTGATGAACCGGATAGGAATCGCAGGAGGCATAGGAAGCGGAAAAACAGGAATTGCCAAAGCTTTTGAAACTTTTGACATCCCAGTTTATTACGCTGATAATGAAGCAAAAAAACTCATGGAAACGGAACAAATCCGACACATGATCATAAAGGCTTTTGATGCATCTTTATTCACCGGCAAAAAGCTGAACAAGGCTAAAATGAGTGAACTGATTTTTCAAGATGCAAACGCCCGTCAAAAGTTAAATAACATCGTTCATCCGGCTGTTTATAAAGATTTTAATCAATGGGCACAAAAACAAGATAACGACATCGTTATGATTGAAGCTGCCATTCTGTTTGAAACCGGTTTTTACAAACAACTTGACGCTACTATCCTGGTACTTGCTGATGAACAGCAACGTTTTCGAAGGCTCAAAAACAGAGACAACAGTAACGCAACATCTGTTATTCATCGCATCAGATCCCAACAAAATCCAGATAATTTTGTAATTTTGGCAACATATTTGATATCCAACAACGATGAAGATGAGGTTTTGCCTCAAATTTTAAAAATTTATAAAAATTTAACGCACAATGGCTAAATATGGTAAATGGTTAGGCGGGGGTTTAGGTTTTGTACTCGGAGGCCCCATTGGCGCAATACTTGGATTTGCCGTGGGCAGTTTTTTTGATTCAAGCTCAGCTAACACAGGCATTGCACAAACAGCAAGGGGCAATTTCGCAGCTTCTCTTATCGTGCTTGTCGCCGCTGTAATGAAAGCCGATAAAAAAGTAACAAAATCAGAACTTGAATACGTTAAGAAGTTTTTTATACAGACTTTTGGGTACGAAAAAGCTGCCGATGCAGTGCTTATGCTCCGTGATACATTAAAAAAAGACATTCCCATTGAAGATGTGTGTGCGCAAATTCAACGAAACATGAAATACGCCGAAAGGCTGCAACTTATTCATCTGTTGTTTGGCATTGCCAATGCAGACAATCATATTGCAAGCAATGAAGTGCTTATCATCCGGAAAATTTCCACCCTGCTGATTATCGATGAAAAGGATTATGAATCCATAAAATCCATGTTTATAAAAGACACTAAATCTGCTTACAAAATACTGGAAGTTGATCCTGATGCCAGCGCATCAGAAATTAAAAAAGCATACCGTAAGATGGCAGTGAAATACCATCCCGACAAAGTGAGCCACCTGGGAGAGGATTTTCAGAATTATGCGAAAGAAAAATTTCAAAAAGTAAACGAAGCATACGAAACCGTAAAAAAAGAAAAACAAATTACCTGATTTTTAACATTATATAACTGAAGTTTCGGAGATGCTATCAGGTTGACAATCAGCATATTAAGCCAATGTTGTAAAACATATTAAATCCCAGATAATCAATGGGTTAAAT
>CAZGPW010000053.1:0-11380 GCA_964527535.1 uncultured Bacteroidales bacterium | reverse complement strand
ATTCATGTAAATATTGGGATCATATGTGCTATCTTTGCAAAGATAAACTTAAGTTATCTTTTTTGAAGTTCCCCTGTTTTCCCAGGGGCGAGCACTCTCATATAACTCTTACTAAAATAAGGTGTTAGGGGTTAGGTTTTAGGTTTTTCATGACCTAAAACCTAACCCCTAACACCTAAATCCTTATTTTCAAGTTCCCTTGTTTTTTCCCCAGTGGCGAGCACTGATTAGTTACAATGAAAGATACAAACTAAAAAGGCCGGGACAAAATGATTCCGGCCTTTTTTATTGCATTATACCATACTATTCTATCGGAAAAATCTTGTTTCCATTCAAATAATTAAGAATGGTTTCAATATTTTTCTCTTTGTTTTCTGGTTTTAAACGAAGAGCCGGGTTTTCCGGGTTTTCATATCGCTCATCCAGTCCGGGCATGTATTTAAGTTTGCCTTTATCAGCCAGATTATAGAGGTCCGGTTTGGATTTTCGGCAGGACTCCAAAGAGGCATCCATGTGAATGATGTGAAATCTCTCTTTCCCAACAATTTCAGCCACTTGTTGCCTGATGTTTGCATAAGGTGAAATGAATGAACAAATAACAATCAACCCCTGATCGTTGAGGATTTTGGCAACGTGAGCCACCCTGCGTAGATGCTCTGCCCTGTCGGCCGGAGAGTGGTCAAGCTCACGCGAAAGCCCCGATCGTATTGTGCTTCCATCCATTAACACAACGCTTGCTCCGAGGTCAAAAAGCCTTCGTTCGAGGGTATATGACAATGCATTTTTACCGGAACCATGCAAACCCGTAATCCACAGCGTTGCCGGCTTTTGATTGAGGCGTTGTTCACGTTCCTTGTGGCTGATCAGGGCTTCTCCACGGTCAATTTTTTTCATGTCCATATCAGTGATGCGGGATGGCATATCCTTGTTCCCGAGTTTATCAATGATCATGCCCACAGCCGAAGTATTGTGCGTGATGGGATCAATTAAGACAAATGACCCGGTTTCCTTGTTTTTCTTGTATGTGTCAAAAAGCAGTGGTTTTACGGTTGTAAGCACCACACGTCCGATTTCATTAAGAATGAAAGGAGCGCTTTGTTCTTTTTCAAGGCTGTTGACATTGATTTTATGCTGAATTTTGTCAATGCGGGCTTTTGTTGTGTTGTAAGCGTGCTTGATGTAAAATTGCGTTTGCATGTTCATCTTGTTTTCATCCATCCACACCAGCATGGCTTCAAACTGCCGTTCAATACGTGGTTTGTTGTCATGATGCACCAGCATATCTCCCCTGGACACATCAATTTCATCCTCCAGTGTAACGGTGATTGACTGAGGCGGAAATGCTTTTTCTTGTTTCCCGTTCGGCCCGATGATTTGTTTTACTTTGGATGATTTTCGCGATGGTAATGCCATCACCTCATCTCCGGGCTTTACAACACCAGACGCAACGGTACTGCAGAAACCCCTGAAATCTATTTCCGGTTTGTTGACAAACTGTACCGGGTACCTGAAATCATCAAAATTTCTGTCGCTGGCCACATGCACGGTTTCCAAAAACTCCAGCATGCTTTTGCCATGATACCAGGGCATGTTTTCTGAAATATTGACAACATTATCACCTTTCAGTGCTGATATGGGAATAAAATTCACATCCGGAATATTCAGGCCTGTAATAAATTCTTTATACGCTGATGTAATTTCATCGTAACGTTCTTTGCTGTAATCCACCAGGTCCATCTTATTGATAGCAACAACCACATGTTTGATTCCGAGTAAATTGACAATAAAGGTATGTCGTTTGGTTTGCGTGATCACTCCATGGCGTGCATCCACAAGCAATACAGCCAGGTTTGCAGTTGAAGCACCGGTTACCATGTTGCGTGTGTATTGTTCATGTCCGGGGGTATCTGCAATGATAAACTTGCGTTGGTTGGTAGAAAAATAACGATAAGCAACATCAATGGTAATGCCCTGTTCTCGCTCAGCTTTTAATCCGTCAAGCAGTAAGGCATAATCAATATCTTCCCCTGCATGACCAACCCGTTTGGAATCCCGTTCGAGAGCTGAAAGCTGATCTTCATACAATCGCTTGCTGTCAAACAGAAGGCGTCCAATCAGCGTAGATTTACCATCATCAACCGATCCTGCTGTTAAAATGCGCAGTAAATCTTTTTTTTCATCCTGATCGAGAAAGGTTTTTATGTCTTTTTGCATTTTATAATAGTTTAGGGTTTAGGTGTTATAAATTCCTGAAATCACAATTTTAGTTATTGTTAAGCATCAAAAATAACCTTCCCGTTTTTTTTGTTCCATGGACGCATCCTGGTCAAAGTCAATCACACGGGTTGTTCGTTCCGATTTTGTGGTTGTCATCATTTCTTCTACAATTTTTTCTACTGTATCGGCATCAGATTCCACTGCACCGGTTAGCGGATAACATCCCAGGGTGCGGAACCTCACCTTTTTCATTTTGGCTTTTTTGGCTAAATCTTCCGGCATCCTTTCATCATCAACAAGAATCAGTGCATTGTTAAATTCAACTACGGGACGTTCTTTGGCAAAATACAAGGGCACAATCGGAATGTTTTCCAACCTGATGTACTGCCAAATGTCCAGCTCTGTCCAGTTGGAAAGTGGGAATACACGGATGGATTCACCTTTTTGAATTTTAGTGTTATAAATATTCCATAACTCCGGCCTTTGATTTTTGGGGTCCCACTGATGAAATTCATCGCGGAACGAAAATATCCGTTCTTTGGCCCTGGATTTTTCTTCATCGCGGCGAGCACCGCCAAAAGCAGCATCAAATTTATATTTATTGAGGCCACCAAGCAAAGCCTGTGTTTTCATCACATCGGTATGTACCTTTGAACCATGGGTAAATGGTCCTACACCGGACTCAAACCCTTCTTTATTGTAATGTACGATTAAATCCCAGCCTTTTTCTTTGGTATAATATGTCCTGAATTTTATCATTTCACGAAATTTCCATTTGGAATCTATGTGCATCAAGGGGAAAGGCACTTTTCCGGGTGCAAAGGCTTTTTCTGCAAGCCTGGCCATTACACTGGAATCTTTTCCTATGGAATATAACATCACAGGGTTTTCAAATTCGGATGCAACTTCCCTGATGATATGCATGGATTCAGCTTCAAGCTGTCGTAAATGCGTAAGGGTATAATTGTTCATGTTTCTTTACGTTAAATGTCGTTTATAACTGAATTTTAGGCAATATATATTCCATGGCCATATTCAGGCATTCTTTAATTGAATATTGATGTGTATCAATTACAAGGTCGGGATCAACAGGAACTTCAAACGGCGAATCAATGCCCGTGAAATTTTTAATTTTACCCTCCCTGGCTTTTTTATACAAGCCTTTTGTATCTCTTGCTTCACACACTTCCAGGGGGGCTTTGACATAAATCTCAATAAAATTTTCTTCACCGACAATATCCATGGCCATTTGCCGGATTAAATTTGTCGGGGAAATAAAGCTATTGATGGTGATGACGCCGCTTTCGATGAGCAATTTTGATACTTCAGCAATCCTGCGGATATTTTCATGGCGGTCTGCCTCAGTAAAACCAAGGTTATTGTTGATCCCTGATCTTATGTTATCCCCATCCAGTACCTGTGCAAGATTTCCTTTATTGTGCAATGCTTTTTCCAGGTTTTTAGCCAGTGTGGTTTTGCCAGCTCCTGACAGGCCTGTACACCAGATCACCCTGGATTTTTGCCCCAGCAGTTTTTCTTTGTCTTCCCGTTTAAGGATTTGATCAAAAACAGGATGAATGTTTTCTGAATAATTCATAATCCTAATTTAAATATTGCATGTAAAATAAACAAATTTGGCTCAATTAATAAAATCTAAACTGTTTGGCTGGGCAATAAACCAAGGGTTATGCAAATCGGGCTTATTGTATCTTAATTCCTGATGTGTTTCTGCATTCCTTACCATGCCACCAGCAGCTCTGACAATGGCATGGCCGGCTGCAGTATCCCATTCCATGGTAGGGCCAAAACGCGGATACACATGTGCTTTTCCTTCAGCTACCATGCATAATTTAAGGGACGATCCACGGGTGATGGTATCAACAACAGGGTATTTTTCTTTTAGCTTATTGATAAAATCAGTTGTTTCATCATTCATGTGCGACCGGCTTCCAACGGTGATAACTTTATCGTTGACATGGTGTACGGTATTTATCCTGTTATCATCCCTCATCACCTCTTTTGTTCCAGATAGGGCATTGAGCTGATCCACTTTTGTTTTCCATGCTCCTTTCCCGGAGATTCCAAGGTACAAATCATGCAAAACAGGGACATAAATCACACCAACCACCGGCATCCCTTTATCTATCAATGCAATGTTAACCGTAAATTCACCATTGCGTTTGATAAATTCTTTGGTTCCATCCAACGGATCAACTAGCCAGAATGTATTCCAGTGTTTTCGCTCTTCGTAACTGATATGGCTGCCTTCTTCGCTGAGCACAGGATAACCAGTTTCTCTCAGGTGATCTGAAATAACCTCGTGCGCTTTTTTATCAGCCTTTGTCAGAGGGGAATTGTCAGATTTCATTTCCACATTAAAATCATCATGCTCGTAAACCTGCATAATAGCACGTCCCGCTTTCAAAGCAGCATTCAAACATATGTCTGTATTTTTATTCATATCAAATCAATTGATAAATAAACGCCAGGCCATACACGGTAACAAACATATACAAGATTGTCAGTGGCAACCCGACTTTAAAAAAATCTTTAAATGAATACGATCCCGGTCCATATACCATCAGGTTGGTTTGATAACCTACCGGAGTTAAGAAACTGGCGGCTGCGGCAAACGAAACGAGCAATACAAAGGCAATGGGGTTGATACCCATGTCCACAGCAATGGTAATGGCAATCGGGAAAATAATAGCGACTGCAGCTTTGTTGGTAATGTAAGCAGACAAAAAGGCTGTCACTATATAAATCCCAAACATCAGGCTTATGACACCAAATGGTTGCAATTGTGTTATAAAGAAACCGGCAATGGCTTCAGCAACCCCTGATTTCACCATAGCTGTTCCTATAGCAAGTGCCAGTGCAATGATGGCAGCCAGATTATAATCAAGGCTTTTGGCAATATCCTTTGGGTTAATGATTTTTGTTATGGTAATGATAATAAGGAGAACCAGCAATGCAATAAAGAGCTTCACAAGCCCCAATGCCGAAAGTATTATAGCTAATGCCGTACCACCAATAAGCGTAATGTTCTTCCAGGCGGGTTGTTTTTTAAAATCCCGTACTTTGGTAATGGGATAAAAATCCATGGTATCTGATGACCTCGCAGCAAAATCTTCACCCGCCAGCAACAATAACACATCTCCTGCTTCAAGTTCAATATCCCCGAGTTTTCCTGATATGCGTTGCCCGTTACGGTGGACAGCAATAATGGCTGCATCGTATTTGCCCCTGAATTTGGCTTCTTTGATGGTTTTTCCGATCAGGCTTGAATTGTGAGAAATTACAATTTCCCGGATGGCGGTATGCTTTTTGTGTGAAAACATACCTACCTGTGTCAGGCGCAATCCGGTATTCGATTTCACCATGTCGGCAATGGTTTCAGTAGCCCCTGCAAATATCAGAATGTCATGTTCACGCAATACCGTTTTTGGCCCGACAGCAGTAATCTTTTGCTCACCCCTGTATATTTCAGCCAAAAATAAGCCTTCCAGGTTACGCAATCCGGCTTCTTCAATGGTTTTTCCGTTTAATTTGCTACCGGGAGTCACTTCTGCTTCCACCAGGTATTTACGGTGCCTGTTGTTGAATGAAGACATCACATCACGGCGGTCCGGCAACAAATGTTTACCAATCAGTAACATATACAGGATGCCAATCACAATCATAACAGACCCGATCAAACTGTAATCAAAAATGTGCAATTCACGCATCTCCGGCACAATGGTCTGATCTATTACCATCCCGTTAACAATCAGGTTAGTGGATGTTCCTATCAGTGTAGCACACCCCCCTAAAATAGCAGCATAAGATAAAGGGATCAACAGCTTGGATGGGGCAAAATTGTTTTTTTTTGACCATGTATGTACATAAGGCATCAGGATAGCAACCAGCGGGGTGTTATTCATAAAAGCACTTAATACAGACACCACGCTCATCATGCGCCACAAAAAACCGTTATAGGATTTTGCTTTGACAAATACCCAGTTGAAAAAATTCTCCAACACCCCGGTTTTCCTGATGGTATCTCCAATGAGCAAAAGCATAAGAATAACAGCTATCTGCTGGTTGGCAAATCCATTCAACATCTCAGAAGGCGTCAATATCCCGGCTACACCAAAAACCACTACTGCCAGCATAAAAGTAAGAGCAGGCCCAAGCCATTCACGATACAGGGAGACCATCATGAATATCAGTACAACAAAAACCAATATGCTGTCAAACTGCTCAAACATACATGCAAAGAAACAAAATTATCGTGAAATGATTTCTGTTTATTTCTTTATTATTAAACCTTAAGGAAACTTATATTAATGAATAATACCGATGATGTTGAGGGCAGCGGAAAATTTTTCGTTTTTACACCTTAAATCCGCAAGTGGTTTACTACTGCATGGCTGAACAGCATGCCACCAGCGGAAATGTTTACCCTGTAGCGCAGTGTATCGGGGCTCAATATTCCGCTCCTCACCGTAGCTAAGGCCACGTTTACGGTACTCATATTTGTGCTTTCCGCATCTGTCAACCATTTCAGCCCTTCGCTACGCAAACCACTTGCGGATTTAAGGTAACATGGTATCTGCATACGGCCTCAATCTGCACAACAGCACGCTGGTGTTTGCAACCTGTCCGGACAGGAGTTTCCATCCGGTCACTCTGCCGTACAGGCAATACACACAGCGTTCTGCTGTGCAGGATACCGTCCTCCTGCAGGCTGCAACGGAGGAAGTTTTTTTGTTTTAGAAACCGCGTGTTATGGCTTTTGTCACGATTTTTGAGTGCTGCCGCATCAAAAATCCCGCCAAAAGGGTTTGTGGGGGTGATTGTGTACCCCGGGTTCCGTTGAGAAAACAAGTTTTCTCACTGCACCCGGGGCTA
Organism: uncultured Bacteroidales bacterium; assembly: GCA_964527535.1. Classification (GTDB taxonomy): domain Bacteria; phylum Bacteroidota; class Bacteroidia; order Bacteroidales; family ML635J-15; genus JAQIBY01. The sequence goes on along the minus strand of CAZGPW010000053.1, from coordinate 4,270 downwards.
TTCTTGTTTGACCCTTTCAGGGTCATGGGTATAGCCACCTGTCAGGTTTTCCTTTATACAAAGCATTGTAAAAATTGCTTTTTTAAAATGGCCGATCTGTCAGGTGTTGCTATCAAGCCCACGTGGCTGTCCGGAGCTGGGGATGGTGGTTTTGGATTGAAGGGGTGTTGTGTTTGTTCTTTTGTCACGATTTTTGAGTGTTGCCGCATCAAAAATCCCGCCAAAAGGGTTTGTGGGGGTGATTGTGTACCCCGGGTTCCGTTGAGAAAACAAGTTTTCTCACTGCACCCGGAGTTATTCTTGTTTGACCCCATTCGGGGGGCATGGAGTTATTTGTTTTACCAGTTGGTGCTCAGCACAATGCAGGTGGCTGAGGGATTTCGATTTTTCATCGAAATTGTCTCGAAGCCACCGGATACAAAGCCACCTGTCAGATATTCCATTAATACCTCATAGAAAGCATTGTAACAACTGCTTATTTTACAAAGAATAATCTGACGGGTGGTTTTCTTATCCGGGGCTATTCACACTTGATCCCATTTTTTGGAGAAATGAAACTATGAGGCGGGACAGAAAATCATAGGAGGAATACATCTAACAGGCAGGGCTAAAGCCCTTTCCTTCTGGCATTGTTGCCCACCACGAACTGAATATCGTCGTTATGCGGCTTCTCCCTTCTGGGATATGTAAGGCTAAGAAACAAAGGGCTTTAGCCCTGACAGGCTTGCATGATTTTTTTGGTATATTTATTCCTCCGGTAACTGTATAGATGGGCAGAAGGTCATCAGGTGGATATGCAAACAGTGTTTGCCATGCATATACATATCCTGCCAGATGGATCTCATAAGATACTTTTCCAATGTTCCATCTGATGATACCATGCTAATGGTTGGGCTTGACAATGTATTCATCCGGGCTATGCTTTTTGCTAAGTGAATTAGCTGCTTCCTGAGGCCGGGCAAATCGCTAAGCGAAAAGCAATTTGTTAAAAAGCCCGAACAGCCCTAACCTTACCATTACTTGTCTTAGTGAAGCTGCTAGCGTCGCCGTAGGTGAAATTGAAGACGTACGCAGCCGTAGCACCACTTTCCGTACTACTCCAATAACTGCTAATACTAAGCAATGTTAATCCGGCATCGTTTAATGCTTTATTTATATGAAAACGGTTGTGCCATATTAAGCTTAACTCATCTATTGAAGGCAAATACCATTGGCTTGAAAAGTTGTCAGTAATCCATTCTTTTGCAGGACTATCGGTCATTAGAGCCATGTTATAAGCTCCGTCCCAACTTCGGTTTGCGCCATTGTCAACTTCTGTATTTTGCCATTGTGCCCATGCTTCGGTTTTTGAAACGATAAGCCCGTGCTGGACACCGTTCGGGTCTAAATAGATATAGAAAACTATACCATCTAAAGTATCCTGTCCAAGGTAAAAATCATTTTTAGTGCTTATAACATTGTTTTCAATATTAATACCGGTGCCAGCTGTGAGTTGGTCTTGCTTATTATTCCAATTGGTGGTGTCTGATGCTGTAATGCTACTTGCTACTGATGAACTATAGACAGGATCGGTTTCGTTTTCAAGTTTATTGTTCCAATTTGTAGTATCAGCTCCTGTTATTCCACCTGCTACTGATGAATTATAAACAGGATCGGTTTCGTTTTCAAGTTTATTGTTCCAATTTGTAGTATCAACTTCTGTTATTCCGCTTGCTATTGATGCTCCAAATACAGGATCAGTTTCGGAAATTGTTCCTGTAATTGTTTCGGCTGTTTTGGCATGTAAAGCATACGGGACGCTTATTATCCGGCTTATATCTGTAATTGTATAATTTGTGCCTCCGGCTGTATCTGTCTCTGTTTTTAGAAAATACGCACCTGCTGACCAGTCAATAAGTGAAAATGATCCTTCCTCTGGGAAACCCGTACCTATTTCAACAGAAACAAGTCCATTTGCATTTGTGGTTGGCGTATGAGTCTCAACAAAAACAGGAGCACCGCTAATAGATCCTTGTAGTATGCTTATCTGCATTCCAATTGTTTGGTTTGTAATTAAATTATCACTAGCATCTCTTATTACTGCCTGGTAGCTCATTTTATCGGGTGATTGAGCACCTGCCTGCTGTGGCAGGAACACATTTGCCGTTAACAGAACGGCTACTACAATTGTAAATAATTTTCTCATGGTTTTGTCCTCCTTAATTTTTGATTACTTTAAATGTTTTTACCACGTTAAATTGCTTCGCACCAACTTCGTTGGATTTAACCTGGTAAACTTCTTTGTTATCTTGGATAACACCAGTACGGTCGTTCCTCCCTACGGCGTAAACTTTCACAAAATACGTTGCAGTTACAAGATTGCTCATATCAATGCTTGTTTGGCTGCCTGTGATCTTTTCGCTTTGTAAAAGTTTTCCCTGAATGTCAAACAGCTGGTATGAAAAACTTGTATTATCACTATCATTTATCGCAAGGATAAGATAATCAGTAGTTGGATTGGGATAAGCCGAAACCGAAAGGTTTATTTCCTTGGCTATTTCAATCGTTGTTGCTACCGAAATTTCATAGGGCTGCTGTACACCTTCCGTCACCGAGCCACTTGTCCCCGAATGAGTTTGATAAAAAACCTGTCCAACGGAATAGCTCACTGAACCTCCGCTGCCGAAAGCCTCTCCACCTGTGGCGTTAATGGTTTCCTGAGCGGTTAAGGTAGAAAGTGAAAAAGTAACAATAATAAACCATGTTATTCCCAAAACATGCATTTTTATCCTTCTGTTATTTACTGCGTTTTTGTGTCTCATTTCTGATTTTTGTGTTTTTACAAATTTAAGTTTATTACATATAGTGCTGCAAAAAAACGAAATATAACCAAAAATAATTGGAAAAATGCGACATGTTAAACAAAGAATCAAAGTACACCTGCAAAGAGGCTGTTATAACTATCTTCTTTTTTGAAATAACTTATTGGTGCACAGCCGGAAAATTCTTTAAATTCATTTATTAGATGAGAAAGGTCGTAATAGCCCAGGGTAAATGAAATATCCTGTAAATTTAAGATTTGATTGTGTTTTATATAATTGTAAGCTTTATTAAAGCGTATAATTCTGCAAAGCATTTTTGGGGGAATGCCAACATCTGACATAATTATACGTTGCAGGGTACGGCTGCCCATATTAAATTTGATTTTTAGCTTTTCAATGTTTATGTTATTAGCGGATCTTAGATAATCAATCATAGCAGGGGTAGCGGCGTTAATGTTATTGTGATCTTTTAGTAATTTTCGCAAATAATCCTCAATGATAATAATACGGATATGATCATTTTTTGCCCCTGAAAGTTGATCAAAAATGTCTTTTTGCATGGTCGGCATTATATCCCCTAAGCAAATAGCCCTGTTTGTGAATATGCTGCTGCTGATATTAAAAAACGGAGAGAGGGCATAGGGTTGAAGTTTAACACAAATACAATGCATATTATTGCCAAAGTGTAAAGTAACGGGTCGTGTAATTTGTCCGGCAATTATAGTTTTGCTCTCAGCCTTGTGTGAATTATTAGGTACACTTATGGATACGGTATCACCAAAATGGAAAATAAGCTCAGGGTATCCTGACGGGGAAATTTGTGCCATGGTGTTAAGAACAGTATCTTTCACCTCAACTATCCAGTAATATTTAACAAAAAAGCATAAATCTACAGAGGGAGAACAATATTTAACATTGATCCCATTTTCAGATGTATTAATTAATGGTTGAAATAATCCGGGTGACGGTATTGCAGGGAATCCCATAAGCAGTAGCCGTTAAGTGGCTTTAATTTGATTTCTGTCAAGTTTCAATAGCTTATTCTTGAAAACCTGATTCATAATTTTGCTTTAAAGCTAATCTTTTATTTTTAAACTCAACTCTAACACCTTACTTTTGAGCTACCGTCATCCGTCGGTACAGGTCACGTCTTCATTTCATTACGCCGGACAAGTTTTGGATTTAATGCAATGCTCTCCCCTGAGAAATCAGGTTTTCCCAAAAATAACTGAGAATAGAGAAAGAGTAATATGATACCAAGTTGTGTTACCTTCGGCAAGCTCAGGACATCGCCCTTCGACTGCGCTCAATACAACGCAGGACATCGCCCTTCGACTTCGCTCAGGACGGCGGCTTGGCTCTGCCCTCGTTTTCATAATTTTGGCTGCTCTCGGCATAGCTCAAGCAACCCTTCGACTGCGCTCAGGACATCGGCTTGGCTCTGCCCTCGTTTGCACAAAATTTGCACA
>CAZGPW010000052.1:0-9657 GCA_964527535.1 uncultured Bacteroidales bacterium | reverse complement strand
CGGTACAGTTCAGGAATCCGGCGTCACCGCCAACGATTTTACTGATCCGGTAACATATACCATCACCGCTGAAGATGGGACAACCACCCAGGATTACACAGTGACGGTAACAGTTGTTGATGCCCCACTCGGTGCAAACTGCGACAATCCTTATGTAATTGAACTCCCGGTAGAGCTGACTTATGAACATCTTAGTCAAACCACCTGCGGCCTGGGTAATGTGTTTGAAGACACCGACCTGTATTCTTATGATAACGGTGAAGATGCGATCTATGAAATTACCGTTACCGAAGATGTGGTTGTGGATATTACTTTGAATCCAATGTTAACAACCTATTCAGGTATTGGTATATTTGAAACCTGCCCGGATGACAACCTGTTGATTGAAAAAGAAAGCAATTCAACTTCAGACCCAAGGGTATTGGAAGGTATTTTACTCACACCGGGTACCTATTACCTCATGATTGACAGTTATGCGTATTACACTGAATGCATCCCTGAATATGATTTGACAATTGAAGCTAGTTGTCTTCCACCCGAAGATGTTGAGGCTACTATTTTAACGCCAACTTCTGCAGATGTAACCTGGACACCCTTATCAATGGGTGATTCCTGGCAACTGAAAGTGGATACCACTTCCATTGATCCAACAACAGATGATGGGTATATATTTGATGATGAGGTGACACCCGATCCTGAGCAGTCCCTTACCGGCTTAAATCCGGATTCAACTTATTATGTCTATGTACAGGATAATTGCGGATCCGGCTGGTCAACCGAATACACATTCACAATGCCATCTGCCTGCCCGCAACCCACAGACCTGTTTGCTTCAGCCATTGGTTCAGATTATGCTGAACTGGACTGGACAGGTTACGGCGAAACCGAATGGAACATCAAGGTTGATACCGTTTCCATTGATCCGGCAAGTGATCCGGGAGAGATTGTTGATGAACTGACAACAACAAAACCTTATCCTGCTTCAGGGCTGACACCCAATACTACCTATTATTTTTATGTACAATCCTCTTGTGATTCTGACTGGTCACCCGAAGGTATGTTTACCACTGAATGTGAGGCTTTTATACCTCCATTCCTTGAAGAGTTTACCACATGGTTCCCTGAATGCTGGTCTGAATCAGAAGCATTACTGCAAGACCCAATTGACCTGACAACAGAACCAACAAGTGATTGGAGTGATGATGACTTTGCCAACAACACATCAAACCCACAATCGGCAAAACTGAACATATATGGAACGACCAAAAAAGATTGGCTGATTTCGCCGAAAATTGACCTGGGTGATGGTTCTACACCTTACCAGCTTGAATTTGACCTGGCTTTGACTGAATATTATAATCCAGATCCTCCAGAGACAGACGGTGACGATGATGTGTTTGCCGTTGTCATTTCTACGGATGGTGGTGTTACCTGGGAAGAAGCCAATGTATTACGCCGTTGGGACAATGCCGGTTCTCCATATGTTTACAATGACATATCGTACACAGGAGAGCAGGTTATCCTGGACTTAACAGGATATACAAACACGGTTAAAATTGCATTTTACGGTGAAAGTACCGCATCCAATGCAGACAATGATCTCTTTGTAGATAATGTTGAAGTTGTTGAAATCCCTGCATGTCAGGCCGTTCTTAATATTGCCGTTGAAAATATAACCTCAACGTCAGCAACTGTAAGCTGGACAGAATACGGAACTGCAACCGATTGGAATGTAATTTATGGTGAAAGTGGTTTTGATCCTGCTACTGAAGGTACAACAGAAGCTGCCTCTGCTATTCCATACACAATCACCGATTTAACTGCAGGCACTGATTATGACGTATATGTACAGGCTGATTGTGGTGGCGGTGATCTTAGTGATTTAACAGGGCCTGTAAGTTTCAATACTGCACTTTGTGATCTTGCTGATCAGTGTGATTATGTTTTTGATCTTGAGGATAGCTATGGTGACGGATGGAACGGTAACTATATCAGTGTTGTTCAGGATGGTTTGGAAGTTGCCCAGATAACTATGGATGATGGCTCTGCTGAAACCATTTATCAGACACTTTGCGACGGTTTTGTAACAGAACTGATTTGGCATACAGGCTCATTTCCCGGTGAAACTTCATTTACAGTTTATGATCCATTTGATAATGAGATCGTTACTGGCAGCGGAGATAGCTTTGCCGATGGAGAAGTCATCCATACATTTACTTCTGAATGTACACAGCTAACAGACCTTGCACTCATTGAACCTGCAAGTGGTTTTGCCTGTGAACTCACCATTGCTGAATCAATATATGTTGAGATTGAAAATGTTGGCGATGCCACCATCCCATCCGGTGATTCAATCAACTTTGTGCTTGACAATGAAGGCACCATACTGATTGATGAGTACATTTACCTGAGTTCAGACCTGGCTCCCGGAGATACATACGATGGTTTCACAGATACTGAAATTGACCTGGCCGCTGTGGGAACCTACCTGTATGAAGCATCCATCACACACCTGGATGACTCCAATACTGCCAATGATACCATTGATGGTTACCTTGTCCATTTCAGCCAGGAAGTTGAATTTGTGGATGCTGTCAATGATACCATCTCAATCAACTCTACTGATTATCCTTATACCATACAGGCCGATGTGGTTTACACACCGGATTCAACCCTGACACCAACGTACCTCTGGGGTGACGGCTCAACCGCTTCTACATTGACTGTAGATGCAGACAACTGGTACACACTTGAAGTAACCACTGAAGGATGCACAGTAGAAGACTCTGTTTATGTTGATTCTTATACCAGCATTGAAGGTGACAACATAGCTGGTTTCGCTATCTATCCTAACCCGACTGAAGGCGATATCATGCTTGAAATGACGCTTGCTGAAAAACAGGATGTGGTCATCACCATAACCAACAGCAGTGGCCAGATCGTTGGCAATTACAAGTTCGATGATGTGGATCAACTCAGAGAACCCATTGATCTGAATGGTGTAGCTCAAGGATTGTATAACTTGCGTGTCAACGCCGGTGACAATTACTACACACGACAGATTATGGTAAAATAATCTGATCACAACATAACACCCTTAAAAAATCCCGTCACCTCTGGCGGGATTTTTTTTGTGATTTGCTTAGCTCAAAGCAAAAAAATAAAGTTTCATGCATAGAAAAATTTTTGTTATATTAGCATTTTTAAAGACCAAACCAATGTTAACATTTTAATTCTATGCTTATGAAACGAACAGTACTATTGCTGCTTGGCACGATGCTTATGTGGACGTTCCAGGTAAACGCTCAATTATCCATTAATGCCGTTGAAACGGATCACAACATAGATTTTGAGGGAACCATCCCCGGAATCAGCGACAGCATTTTTAATGGAACGGGATTTGATGCCCCTCCAGCCGGGGGCCAGTTAGATGCAAATGCATGGGCTGTTATGGGCCTGGACGATGGCGATAAAGATTTTGGCGTTGTAAACACAACCGGAGACTTTGCCCGCGGTGCCTCTACCGGCGGTGAGATCACCGGTGGCATTTATGCTTATGAGGTTGAAACCGGAAACCACGCCCTTGGTGTACAACCTTCAGGAGCAGATTTCACGCCGGGATGGATAGGCCTGATGATAGAAAACAACACAGGACAAACGGTGAATTACGTTGATTTATCGTATAACCTCTGGGTGTTGAACGATGAAGACCGTTCCAGTTATTTCAATGGAGAATTTTCCGCTGACGGCACAAATTGGCAGACTATTGATGAATTCTTATTTGATACACCTGAAGCTCAGGATGCTTCACCTGAATGGAGCAAAACAACACTTTCCGTAAGCACAGAGATGGGTTTTGATCTTCCTGACGGCGATACCATTTACTTCAGGTGGAATTCAGGTGATGTGTCAGGCAGTGGCAGCCGCGATGAAATTGCCATCGACAGCATAACCATGAGCCTGAAATACGATTGTCAACCGGTTGCTTCTTTTCCTTATACAGAAGATTTTGAGGGAAGCTTTCCTCCTCTCTGCTGGACAACAGAAGGCGGGACCAACTGGCAGGGGTCTCCTACAAATGAAGCCGGTGGTACAGCCCCTGAAGCTGATTTTTACTGGGACCCTATTACCACCGGAGATCAAAACCTCATCAGTCCGGTGATCAACACATCAGGCTATACTTCACTGGCATTGGAATTTAAACATTTCCTTGAATACAATACCGGCGGGTTTGACATTGGCATAGCCACCACCTCAGATGGTGGTGCAACATGGGACACGTTGTTTGCCATTCCCCCCATGGGAAACATTGGCCCATCAGAAGAAACTATTGTTATTGACAACGCAGACATGGGATCTTCAAGCTTCCAGTTCTGTTTCTTCTTCGATGGAGAATCGGATGGCCTGAATCACTGGTATATTGATGATGTTTTACTGCGGGAACCAACCACGGAAACCGACATTTTGACTTACAGCATTCCTGAACAAATCAGCCCGGCAAACATTGATGACGTCAATCATGAAATTGATGTAGAAGTACCCTTCGGCACAGATGTCACCAACCTGGTAGCTAGCTTTACACTTTCAGAAGGGGCATCGGCTACTGTTTCAGGGGTACCACAAACTTCCGGTACATCAACCAACAATTTTACCAATCCGGTGATTTACACGGTAACAGCCGAGGACGGGTCAACAACACAAGACTGGACAGTAACTGTCACTGAATCAACTGCCCCGCAGGGAAGCGATTGTGCTACTGCATTCGTTGTTAACCTGCCTGCAGATTTGCCCTATGAGGATTTAAGCCAAACAAACTGTGGCCTCGGCAATGCTTATGACAATACGCAGATGAGCAGTTATGATAATGGTGAAGATGCACTGTATGAAATCAACGTTACTGAAGAAATAGTTGTAGATATTGCGTTAGATCCATACGCTACCACATATTCTGCCTTAGGTTTATTTGAATCCTGCCCCGGCGCAGTCAACCTGATCGAACATGCCGGATCGCCCACAGCAGACTTAAGACTACTTGACAGCGTAGTGTTAACTCCCGGCACTTATTTTATTATGGTGGATATATGGCCAACAGGGCCTGCTTGCATTTCTGAATACGATTTATTCATTGGATTAAATCCGGTGTTTGACTATGTCTCTAATACAAGCCTTGCATTAACGCCTGAAACGCAAACAATCAACGTGGATGAAGACGCTACAGGTTTACTGGAAGTTGATTACCCTGCAACGGTATCCCCATACCTGTCATCAGACTTAATGACCGATGCTCAAATTGATCTCTCTGAACTGCCTGCAGGTACAGAAGTTGAGCTTTTTGACGGAGGATCTTCACTGGGTAGTTACACCGTAACAGGCGGCGAAACGGTCTGGGCAAGTGAAGCCTTTTCAAGTGTAAATCGTGTGGAAGCAATATATACTGAAGGACAATCACTGGATTGGGATATCGTTATTTCAAACCTCACCGACGGCACTTACAATGTTACTGCTACTATGTTCATTGGAACAGATGCCAACCTTGATGCTGAAACCAATATCACCGCCATGGATTCTGATGTGATGGAAATCATCGTGGAACCCCTCATTGTGGATGTAGCCCTGTTACAACCGGCAAGTGGTTTTGGTTGTGATTTTACCAATGCCGAGCCCATCCCTGTTGAATTTGAAAACGTGGGTGAAGCTATCATTTCTACAGGGGAAACCATTGGGTTTACTTTTTCAGATGGTGGCCCTGTCATTACCGAAGATTTCACCCTCGCCACAGACCTTTCACCGGGTGAAACATTCACAGGCTTTACCACTGAAACCGTAGATTTTTCTGCCATAGGCACTTATACATTTGAAGCCTATATTGATTACGCTGAAGATGCCAATACCTCTAATGATACCATTGATGGGTATATGGTACATTTTGAACAAGAAATTGAATTTGTGGACGCTGTCAACGATACCATTTTCATTAATGCAACAGATTATCCTTATACCATAGAAACCAACATGGTTTTCACACCGGATTCAAGCCTGGTAACCGCTTACGTTTGGGATGGCGGGCAAACGACTTCTTCACTTGAAGTGAATGCTGACGGGTGGTACTACCTGACTGCAACAACAGAAGGTTGTTCAGTATATGATTCGGTATATGTTGCTTCATACAACAAACTTGACAGTGAACATGCTGCTGATCTTTCTATTTATCCCAACCCGACAGAAGGTCACTTTATAGTTGAGATGACGCTTCCCGGAAAAGAAGATGTTGTATTGACAATCATCAACAACACCGGTCAGATTGTTTACAACCAAAAATTTGATCATAGTGGTGGAAAACTCAGACAATCAATTGACCTGCATACCGTTGCTTCGGGAGTGTATAATCTGCAAATTCATATTGGAGGGCAATATTTCACGCGACAAATTATTGTTGAATAAGAAAATATTCTAAGCTTAAAAAACATCCTGTCTTTTTTTAAGGCGGGATGTTTTTTTATACCATAAATTTGTAAGTGGTTTGGTAGCGAAGGTATAATGCTAATAATCTATATGTTGAAAATGTCAACAACATAATGGTAATGGTAATGTTTCTACTGTTATTTTAATGGTAAAGATTTAGTGTACGATGGAAACTTAGGTTCTGCTGAAAACTACTTATCCACTTAGTTCAAGGCATTGCTCGAGGATGTAGGTACACAGCACCTGCATTTATTGCAAACAGATTTTTTTAACAAAAAAAAAGAGGAACGCTATTCCTCTTCTCAATTAGTGCCCCGGGCCGGACTCGAACCGGCACGGTCATGAAATGACCACGGGATTTTAAGTCCAGCGCGTCTACCAATTCCGCCACCAGGGCCACCTTAATTATTCAGCAAAAAAAGAGCGGGAGACGGGATTCGAACCCGCGACCCCGACCTTGGCAAGGTCGTGCTCTACCACTGAGCTACTCCCGCATTTTCTTTTTAACAATTTCGTTGTGCAAAGATATAGCATTTTTCACAAATCCAAAATCTTTCGTAAAAAAAATTGAGGTACTGTACAAAAAAGGCTGAATCATATTGAAACAGCCTTTTTTATTAAGGAATATGTAAGGATAGGTTATCGTATCAGATTAACAATCCCGTTTTCATGTACTTCTTCACCATGCTCATTTATACCTGTCACGACATAGATGTATGCCCCTTGAGGACAAGCTTCTCCACTGCCCTGAATGGTACCATCCCAGCCTTGATAATAATCGTTGCTGATAAACACACACTGGTTTTGACGGGTAAGGATGTGTAATTCGAAATCGTCAAGTGGTTCCCCGCGGATATAAAAGACATCGTTCCGGTCATCGCCGTTTGGCGTGAAAGTGTTAGGAATAAAGAATTGCGGGTCATTCACAAATATGGTAACGGAATCAGCATTTTCACATCCAAATATATCGTTCCCGGTGACTGTATAGGTGATGGTATCGTCAGGTGAAACGACAGGATTAGGAATGTAAGGATGATTGATCTCACTTATGGGTGACCATATGTAATTCACACCGCCTGTAGCGTTGAGTTGAACCTGCTCACCACGGGCAATGGTACGGTTTTCTCCCGCATCAATTGCCGGTAAAGGATGAACCGTTACCTTAACTTCGTCTGTCACCGTATCACAACCCGCATACGAAGCATGCAATGTGTATGTGATTGTCTCAGGTGGGCTTACCATCGTGTTGGGTTTATGTGGATTTCCCACACCTGTTTCAGGATGCCAGTAATACGATTGACCTTCAATCAGTCCTGTTCCTATTTGGATGGAATCATACCTGCATATCGTTACATCCGGTCCGGCTTTAGCCAGAGCAGGCGGTAACATGGTAACATTTACTGAATCGGAATTAACACAACCTGTGTTGTCGTCTGTTACGGTTACGTGATATGTTGTAAATTCAGCTTCAGGGGAAGCCACAGGTTGAGCTACATGTGCATCATCCAAAGTGGAAGACGGGAACCAGTTGTAACTGTAATCATCCGGTCCCGGAACACCCAGTTGAACACTGCGGTTAGCACATATAGTGGTATCCAATCCTGCATCAACATCAGGCAAATAGGGCAATGTAATGTCATCATGAATGGTATTAGTGCATTCATTGTTCATGATCGTAAAACTGATCCTGTGCATGCCTCCCCGGGTGAAAATAACACCGGATGGATTTTCAGCCTGTGATGTATTTGGTATGGCATTAGTGCCAAAATCCCATCGATAACTGAATTCAGATCCGCTGCTGCCGTCATTTATGAATGCAACCGGTTCGCCCGGACAATCAGGCAATGCAACAGAGAAATCTGCCTCAGGAGTTGGATCAATATTGATATAGTGACTGACAGAATCTTTGCAACCTGAACTTAGTTTGGTGACAATCAGTTGAATTTCATAACTACCACCTTCATCGTAGATCACAAACGGATTGGCTGCGTTAGAGGTTTGGGGTGTTGCGTTATCACCAAAATCCCACTGGTAGAAAGTATTGGCAGTGTCACTCAGGTTGTGCATGTAAATGGGCATTCCTGAACATTTTGGTGCTGTTGTCTCGAATTCTGCATACGGACTTTCGGATATGCTGATGGTTTGACTTACCGTGCGTGTACAATTACCATCAGAAATGGTTAAGCTGACTTCTTTGTCGCCCGAGCTTGCATATACAATACCTGTGGGATTTTCAGTATTTGATGAGGATGGCGTAGCATTTTCACCGAAATCCCATGTGTATTGATATTCTGCACCGGAACTGCCTGTATTCGTAAAGTCAACGGTTTGTCCGATGCACACAGATGCATTGGAATTAAAACTGACATCCGGCCGTGGATGGATGTTGATGGTTTTACTGATTTCATTGCCACACCCATTGGCAGGATTATTTGCAAACAAGGTAACCGTTTTAACCCCGGGTGAGCTGTAAACTACAACAGGTTCGGCATTGCTTGAGCCTGTAGGGTTAGCATCTGCCCCAAAAGACCAGTTGTATTCAAGCGAAGCATCGTAATCAGAAATGGTGAATGATACATCATTTGCTTCACATGCAGGCGCAGTGGATGAGAAATCAAGCACCGGTGCAGGTGAATTACGGATGTGCAATGTGTCCGTAAAGCTTTCTGTACATTGCGATGTTGATACCGTCAATGTAATCAATTTATCACCGGAACTTGTGTAGCTGATCCCCGATGGATGTTCAGCAGCAGAAGTGGATGGTGTGGCATCGGTGCCAAAATCCCAACTGTATGAATATTCCTGGCCGGTTGAACCTGTATTGGTGAAATCAATATTTGCTCCAATGCAAATTGAATCGGTAAAGTCAAAGGAAGCCACCGGATCATCATAAATGTTGATGGTTTGAGAACCTTCATTATTGCAACCACTTACCGGATGTTCAGCGTAGAGTTGAACTGTTTTTGTGCCCGGTGAATTGTAGGTAACGACAGGCTCAGAAAGGGTTGAGTTAGGTGGTGTAGCACCTGCACCGAAATTCCATGTATAATCAAATTGTGGATCATAATTTAGAATGGTGAAGCTGATCTCATCGTTTTCACAATCAGGAGCTGTTGACGTAAATTCAATTTCAGGCTGTGGTGAATTTTTCACATGCACAGTATCTGTAAGTGTCTCTGTGCAATTTGACGTTGA
>CAZGPW010000051.1:0-6419 GCA_964527535.1 uncultured Bacteroidales bacterium | reverse complement strand
AGGTGTGTGAAAAGGCTTTTGTACCACGGGTTTCACCCGTGGTTACTCATTTTTGACCCCTTTCGGGGTCGGTAGGGTGCAGCCGCAACTCATGTTGGGTTACATTTAATAGGCAGGAAAAATACGTGTATCCGGAAACGAAGCCTGAAGGCGATGTGCTGAGCGATGTCGAAGCGGCTTCAACACCTGTTTTGTGCACCACATTGATGTTTCCAAAAATTGACTCTGATAATCAAAATGTTATCCTTTAAAATATTTTAATTTGGGTGACCCGGCTTTTTAAATTGAGTATTCCATCAAAATATTACCCCTTCTTTCTTTCCTACCCCCGAATAGCTCTATTTTATCAAAATCTATTGGTTAGAGCTTTCGGGATGAAAACAGAATGTTTATTATTTTGGTGTTTTCACATGAAAGAAAGAAGCAAAGAAAGACCTGTCCCGACGAATGACGGGATCACCGCCAAATCCATTTTTTCTGTGGGTTCCCCAAAGCATTTCCTTCCGGAATCCCGAGATCTGTTCAGCCGGGATTCCCGCTATTTCCCGGCGCTGGAAATGCTTTGACCCACCACGAAAAAATGGATAATGCGGTGTATTGAGCCTGCCGAAATGCGGTGAACTCGCACCCCATGGCTGCATCATCAATTCAAATTATTCATTAGGCACCAACTAAAAAGCGAATGCCTACAAAGCCATTATGAAAATCTATTGCTGAAATTTCCCCATAAGCCATGCGGATATGTGTCTCGTGCCATGAATGATTTTGTGGGCGATGTATCGAGCGAAGCCGAGATGCACCCGCACTGTGAAGAAATCGTAAAAATCCCGGCCGCCAGGATCTCGGGATTGCTCCTGCTTCATTCAGGAGTTAATTTAGTTCAGATGTAAGGCGCGGAAACTGAAGATGTAGTATTCTACTTCGAGGTTTTCGCAACGCAGCAGGTGAGCTAAATTTACTGCCTTGCAAAAAATAAATGGAAAGCTTACACACCATCAAAAATGATAATCTCTTTTTTTACTTCAATAAATAATTAGAGTAAAGAATGAAAGCCAATCATAAACATCATTTATTTTTTGTGAATGATGCAGGATAGATTTCAAGCAGCTTGCGGGTCACAAAATCATTTCCGGCACGAGGTTTTGGTTCTTTTGACGGCACAAAAGAACATAAAAAGCAATTTAATCGTAATAGATTACCTACATTAAATTTATTTTTGGGTGACCCAATGCACAAAACAGGAAGTTACGTTCACACTAAATATTATACGGCACATAGCCCGGCATCTGCAACTACTGATCAGATACCCTCTCTCCTACTGTACTACAATTTTTACCGGCAAAAACGCATTGGATTTCAATATATATATGCCACCGCTTAGGTCTGAAACATCATGCACGGCACTACGAGTTATATTAAAAGTTTTAACAGGTTTTCCATAAATATCGTACAATCTAAACCTAATCGGATTATGTGTGCCGGTATTAATGTGTAAATGGTCTCTTACCGGGTTTGGATACAGGTTAACATTTTCAAACCGGGGTGTTGCTTTATCCATAATGAGCTCATTTGGGTAATCCCCTTCCCCTGTGGGAGATGTGATCAGCAATAATGCGTTATGGTCAGGCGTTTCACCGGTAAATGCCAGGCGGCCATCATCCAGTTCAACAGCATCCATTAGCAGAAGTCCACTACCGGCAACAGCAGAATCACCAACCAACCGCAACCAGGACATATTCAGATTCGCATCAAAACGGGCAATGAGGCTCATATCATCATAAGGTGGTTCATTGTATAACATGGCAGTATTGATAAACCCACCATCGGTCAATTCAGAAATGTACCATGTAGCCAAGTAGTTAAATTCCCAGTTTTCCATACCCTGACCTAGCACATGCGTTGTGTTAAGTGTTCCGTCGTATGCCCACTTTCTGTAATAAACATAATGTTGATTAGAATTAATACTCGCCTCGATTGACAAGCTCAATATAGCATTGTCAAAACTGATTATATCCCTGCCACGCTCATGAGCACTTGTTATGTTATTTTCAGGGCATAATTTTGCAAATATTGTATCACCCTGGCCATCAAATCCGGCTATTAGTGCATTGGATGGATTATCCACACTTGGACCATTATAAAACGCCGTGCCCGTAACGTAAATATTGCTATCCTCAGCCTGTATCACTTTTTCTCCATGATAATTAAGCAAATTACTATTATATACGGGATCGTAAAAAGTCCATAAGGTGTCTCCATCTGGATTCATTTCGAAAAGAAGCAATCGTGCTTTATCTCCATAATCAGTAATACCACCTGTCAGCACAAAATTTCCATTTTCTTTTTGGGTAATTCCATTGACTGTGGCTGATTTAAGAACATCGCTGCTATCCTGGCTGTTGGCAAACGGGCTGTAAAACCACAAATTCTCAGCATCCGCATCAAACCGTACGATTCCCGGGTAATTTCCCTCCCCAAAATAACCCTGTGTAAAATTGAAATTTGCCGCGCATACAATATTGCTGTCAGCAGATATCAACATGTCTGTCAGGGAGCCATCAAAAAAATCAGATAATTCCATTATCCATATCATGTTCCCTTCCATATCCGTCTTCATGACCTGATTATTATTCATCATGATTAAGTGGTTATCAGGGGTTTTTTCTATTTTCCATGCCTCAGGCATTTCGGTGTAGGTTTCAAAAACAAAATCCTCCGATTGAGCATATATAGTTAAAGAGAAAAATCCCATAGAAGCTATCAATACCATTGATAAAAATTTTATCTGATAAATGAAAAAGTTCATAATAAGGAGTTTATATATTTTCGACGAAATATAACAAAAAAACTTACACTAACGGATAAAAAAATCAAAATAGACCATTCTTAAACTAAACATTAAATCATTATCATTTATGAATTCACACCAAAACTTGCTATTTTCGTGAAAAAATTAGACGGACGATGGAAAAAATTCAAATGGTTGATCTTTATAATCAATACAAAAACATACAGAGCCAAATAGATGCAGGCATTGCAGATGTCATTGAAAACACAGCCTTTATAAAAGGCCCGCAGGTAAAAACTTTTGAGTCAAAGCTCGCAAAATACATGCACGCAAAACACGCTGTATCCTGTGGTAATGGCACCGATGCCCTGCAAATTGCGATGATGGCACTGGATTTACAACCGGGAGATGAAGTCATCACAACGGATTTTACCTTTATTTCAACCGTCGAGGTCATTGCGTTGCTCAAGCTTACTCCTGTGCTTGTGGATGTTGATCCTGAAACCTTTTTGATTGACATTGACCAGGTACAACAAATGATCACACCAAAAACCAAAGCCATTGTGCCTGTGCATCTTTTTGGTCAAACCGCGGATATGGAACCATTGTTGAAAATGGCAGAGCGTTACAACCTGTATATCATTGAAGATACGGCCCAGGCTATTGGCAGCGATTACACTTTCAAATCCGGAGAAAAGGCAAAAGCCGGCACCATAGGCCACATTGGCTGCACATCGTTCTTCCCGTCCAAAAACCTGGGTTGTTATGGTGATGGTGGTGCTTTGTTTACCAACGATGATGCGCTTGGTGAAAAAATCCGGAGCATTGTCAATCATGGGTCTAGCAAAAAATATTATCATGACAGAATTGGCGTGAACAGCCGGCTTGATACCATACAGGCTGCTGTGTTGAATGCCAAATTACCACGGCTGGATAATTACAACCAAGCCAGGCAACGAGCTGCTGATCATTATGACACAGCACTTTCATCCTGTCCCCACATCATGACACCAAAACGTGCAGCATGGTCAACGCATTGCTTTCATCAATACACCATACGCATCACCAACGGCAAACGCGATAGCTTAAAAAAACATTTGCTTGACAATGGCATTCCATGCGCCATCTATTACCCTGTACCGCTGCATGCCCAGAAAGCTTTTGAAGCGTATGAACATGACGCAGCATTTTTCCCGGTATCTACGATGTTAAAAGATGAAGTGTTGTCGTTGCCAATGCACACTGAATTGACTGAAGAGCAATTGGGTTACATTACCAAAACCATTCTGGCGTTTTTTAAATAAATAACCACTTAATTCCCTAATTCCGATCTGTGCTCTATATAATTCAATATTCTCGTGTTATAAATTGATTTTGAACCACATAGGCAGATAGGACACATAGATTTTCACATAGCATTATCGGGCAGGTAGTTGGGCAAACAAATCATTTACCAGCGTTTTTTGACCTTCCTTAAAAATATTAACGCAATGAAAATTGATTAAAACGCCTTTGGGCTTATCTAACATTTGCATGTATGATAGCAAAACGGCATCATGTATTGGTAACAAGCCTTCCTGTGCCTTTAATTCAACGCAGAGAATATCTTCTACCAGCACATCCAATCTCAATTCTGCGTTTAATTCCATCCCCTTATAATTAACGGGAACAAAAACCTGGCTCGTACAAGACAAGCCTTGCAATTTTAATTCTTTTACAAAACACTTTTCATATACACTTTCCAGTAAACCAGGCCCAAGGTGTTTGTGTACCTCAATAGCACATCCAATTACTTTGTAGGTAAGTTCATCAACGTATTTTTGTGTTATCTTCATGGTTCAGAAATGCTTATATGTTACTGATATTTTGCATTTATTTAAACACAAATATAAATAAACAACTACTGAGTACGTAATTTTGATAAGTTCCTTTTTAATTTCTATGTGAACCTATGTGTTCTATGTGGTTCAGAATTAGCGCTTTATTATTTTTTTGAACCACATAGGCAGATAGGACACATAGATTTTCACATAGCTACCGGGCAGGTGATGGGCAAACAAATCATTTAACTTCATCCACGGCCGCTTTCAATGCATCATCAAGCAGTTCCTGGGGGACAGCATCAATATAATTTTCATCCATCAGGTGATGTGTGAGTCCGCGAGCATAATCAATGTCCTTTTTGGCGATGTTGAAAGCTTCCTCACGGGAAAGCTTTACGCGTGCCACACCATCTTTGATTGCCTGCATGGCCACATCAGCAGCTTCTTCGGGGAACACGGCACTTTCATCCATTTTCGGGATGATATCTTCCGGGTTGATGCCGCGTTTTTCAGCATATTTGGCCAATGATTCGGCAGCAGCCACAGCCATGTTATCGGTAATGCTACTTGCACGCACCATCAAAGCCCCTTTCAGGATACCGGGAAAGCCGAGGGAATTGTTCACCTGGTTGGGGAAATCACCACGACCTGTGGCAGTGATATAAGCGCCAGCTTCTTTGGCAGCGTAGGGATAAATTTCCGGTACCGGGTTAGCGCATGTAAACACAATTGATTTATCGGCCATGGCAGAAATCCACTCCGGTTTTACCGTATCAGGTCCCGGTTTTGACAACGCTATCAGCACATCAGCCCCTTGCATGGCTTCCGCAATGTCTGTTACCCCGCCGGGATTTGTTGTTTCACACAATTCCCATTTCCTGTAAAAGGCTTTATTCTGACGGATATCGTCTCTGCCTTTATGCAATGAAGATTTTGAGTCAAACAGGATCATGTTTTTGGGATCACCACCAGCAGCAACCAGCAAACGGGCAATTGTTGTATTGGAAGCGCCTGCACCAAGTAAAACAATTTTCACATCCTCCATTTTCTTATCGGCAATTTTCAATGCATTGATAAGGCCGGCAAGGGTTACGGATGCTGTACCCTGGGCATCGTCGTGCCATACGGGAATATCGCATTCTTCCCTTAACGTATCGAGTACTTTAAAACAATTTGGCTGAGATATATCTTCAAGGTTGATGGCTCCAAAACTGGGCTCAACCATTTTAACAAAGTCAATGATTTTATCGGGATCGTGTTCTCCTTTATCGTTGTAACTGTTCACACATAAAGCCACTGCATCCACGCCACCGAGGTATTTCATCAGGAATGCTTTACCTTCCATCACACCGAGGCCTCCGGGCGGGGTTACATCACCATCACCCAGCACGCGGGTACTGTCACTGACTACCGCCACCATATTGCCACGGTTAGACAAATCGAAAGACAGGTTGTTATCATCACGTATGCTGGTTGATATTTTCGATACACCTGGTGTGTACCATACATTGAACCAGTTGAAACCGGGAACAGGTGCTTTTGGGATTGTTTGTATTTTACCACTGTAAAATTTGTGGCTGGATTTTGCCAGTGTTTTCAGAAACAATGTTTTGGCTTTGGCTATTTGTTCCTCTGAGAAATCTTCAGGAAAAACCTTATCCAGGTTACTGAGATCAAGTTTTATTTTTTCCATAATGCTATAAAATTTATTAGGCGCTTAAAAATCAAAACTTACCAACATGTTGTCGTTAATCATGCTGCAAGTTTGACACCCATTATTTGATTTATTTTTTTGATTTCATTCATAA
>CAZGPW010000050.1:0-19933 GCA_964527535.1 uncultured Bacteroidales bacterium | reverse complement strand
TTATTCCACGCTTGAAAAATATTTCATGAACTGTGAACGCTCGTAGAATTGCGGATTTTCGATGTTTTTGTAAGAAAGTTTTCCTCTGAAATCGCTGATCTTTTCATAGCCATGGGAATCCATCCACTCTTCCACTTCTTTATTGATATGGCTGGTGTATGATAAACCTTTCTTGTATAATGCTGAACATACTTGTGTGGTCTGAGCTCCAGCCAGCAATTGTTTTATTACACCGGCGCCATCATGGATGCCTGTGGAGGCTGAAATCTCGGTTTTGTAAGATTCGGCACTGATCATACCTACCCAGCGAAGTGAATGCTGGATATCCGTATCACGGCTAAAAACAGATGCAGATACCATTTCCATGGCATCAATGTTGATGTCGGGCTGATAAAAGCGATTGAAAATGGTTACCCCTTTAATGCCCCTGAATTGTAATTGTTTAACGATCCTGAGAAGGTTAGTAAAATGCGGGCCGATCTTAATAGAAACCGGGATGCTGACTTTTGACAGAATTGTCTCCGCAATTTCGTAGTAACTGTTTTCCAGCTCCAGGCTTTCAGTATTGCCATTGTCGGGTATAATATTGATATTGAGTTCCAGGGCATCAGCACCTGCTTCTTCAATACGGGTGGCAAAATCAGTCCAGTCTTTGGCATCTATACAGTTAATGCTGGCAATAACGGGGATGTTGCACGCTGCTTTGGCTTCTTTAATGAGTTTAAGGTATTCACTCACAGAATTGTGTTTTGCATAATTTCTGATGTAATCCTCAGCTTCAGGATAAGCCTTGCTTTGATTCAGCATATTGCCTGCTTCATAGTTGATCTGTTCCTCAAACAGGGATTTTAGTATAACAGCTCCTGCACCATTGTCTGCGAGGGTTTTTATGTTGTCAACAGATTGAGTTAATCCTGAACTGCTAGCAATTACCGGAGATTGAACATCCAGACCGAGATACGTTGTTTTGAGGTTTGCCATGATATAGAATGTTTTGTTACAATGTTTATCAGACAAAGATAATACTTCCGGTAAAAATTCAAAAAGTTGATTGGAGTTCGAAAAAAATGTTTTACAGCTTATTAGCATAAGCTTAAATCCGCAGGTGGCATGCAGTAGAAAACCACTAGGATTTATGGTATAAACAAAAACACCCGCGAAAAGTACATTTCGCAGGTGTTTTTAAGTAGAGCGTGGATCAAATTACTTTTTTGGATCCAAAAGCATGAATTCATTTAACCGGATTCCGGTTGAATACCGTTTTTCGCCGTCTTTTTCCCACTGCTTTTTTTCAAGGCGGCCTTCAACCAGTAACCTTGAGCCGGTTTCGCATTTGTCTGCCAGGATTTTGGCTGCATTGTCCCAGGCGGTAATGTGATGCCATGTGGTTCTGCTTTGGCGTTCGCCGCTGCTGTCTTTGTAATATTCATTCGTGGCCAGGCTCAGGTTGAGCACGTGTTTGTTGTTGCCAAGTTCTTTCAGTTCGGGTGTTCCACCGATGTTTCCAATTAAAATTACGCGATTTACTAAATTGTTCATAATGTGAAAATTTAAGTTAAACATTTATTTTATTTCGTTTTGCTGTTTAGCCTTTTGGCGTTTTTTCAACAGCTTGGTGCAAACATACAACCCCATGATTGCCGTAGCCGGTTAAAAACCATTTACTGGCGTTTAACATTCGTTTGTAAGCGTTTGAAAATGGTTATTATACAGGCTTGCAAATAGATATAAAATGTTTAGGTTGCTGAATTAACAAATATTAACCGTAAATTATATTCATATTTCTGAGCTTATACAGGAAGAAACCAATATCATTTGGCAGAATTTTATTAAATTTGTCAAATGGATTTATGGAATAAAAAAACAGAAAGACAGTTTTTTGAAGAAGCTCAAAAATTTGCCAGTCACAAACAATTGTTTTACAGAGATAATGCCGGTAGATATTTGGCATATTGGCCAAATTCATATAAGGGAGCCAAAACAACATTACAAAGTAGAAATTCATTAATTGGCAGTTTTACAGAAAAATGGACACGTGATGTAGTTCAGGAAATTGTAAAAGGGAAAGGGTATTATGCTATTCAAGGAGCTGTTTGTGATGAGATAGCTCTATCGAAACGTTCAAATGCAGATGTCGTTATTTCCAAAACTGATTCAATTGATCAGCGGCCAGAAGATATTTTGCTGATTATTGAGGTCAAAATGTCAATTGTGTGGAATTGGGAATTTAATGAGAGAAATAATAAACTTATTTGCCTGGGTGATTATAAAACACACAAAGGAAACCCCGGACTTTTACGATCAGATTCAATGTTAAAAGCAATTGGAAAAAGCATAAATGTAAGAGTATCCAGCCCTGCATCATCACACATTCCGATAGTTGTCATTGGGAATACACCAATAAATAAAAGTTATTATTCCAAAGTAGATCAATTGAAAACCTCTGGAATTGTTCAGGGGTTTTGGTCATTAAATCCCAAGCCATTGGATAATGCAAAGAGCATTAAAAATACATCCAAAGAAGGCTTTTACCGTTTTGATGTATTTACTGACTTAAAATATGCGATTGAATCCATGCTTACACAATCATTAAATTTCTTTTCAAGCATGAAAAACAAAAAGGAATTAGGACAAATAATTAACATAGCCAATAAGAAACCAACTTTCGAAGCAAAGGCTGAAGAATTTTTAAAACTAATTAAGCATGGATAATTCTAAAAACAAAAGAAAAGGAACTCAAAGCAGTTCATTTGGAACACCAGGCCGGATAAATCATGATTCTAGTAAATTTTATAAGAGCAAGTTATATGATGGTCGCCTTGTAAATAATAAAGTACAATATATTGAAAATGAAATTCCTGAAGAAAAGAACAATAAAATATATTGTAAATCAAGTGAATCAATGGACGACATTCCTGATAACAGTGTGCATTTAATGATAACGTCGCCACCATACAACGTTCAAAAGGATTATGATGATGATTTAAGCCTTGATGAATACAGAGAATTATTGAGACGTGTTTTTAGGGAAACCTATAACAAATTGGTGCCAGGTGGCCGTGCATGTATTAATGTTGCCAATCTTGGGAGAAAACCATACATTCCCCTGCATGCTTACATTATTGATGATATGCTGGATATTGGCTACCTTATGCGTGGTGAAATTATCTGGAATAAGGCATCAAGTGCCAGTCCGTCAACAGCATGGGGAAGTTGGAAATCAGCAGCCAACCCTGTATTAAGAGATATTCATGAATATATTTTAATTTTCTCTAAAGACAGCTTTAGCAGAAAAAAAGAAAGCAGAGAAAATACAATTGATAAAAGTGATTTTATTGAATGGACAAAAAGTGTATGGACTTTTCCTGCTGTATCTGCACGTTCCGTTGGGCACCCCGCACCTTTTCCTGAGGAATTACCACACAGGTTAATCCAGCTTTATTCTTTCAGGAAAGATGTTGTTTTAGACCCTTTATGTGGAAGCGGCACAACCTGCATCTCAGCCTTAAAAGATGGAAGACACTACGTTGGCTATGACATAAAAAAGGAATATGTTGATTTGGCAAACAAAAGGATAAAGCAGACAGAAGAAAAACTAACTCAGAAAACATTGTTTAGTTAATTGCTGTCCATAAAGTACAGCTTATTTTAAAAAATACTGAAATCTGGCTGGCGAAGACCGATAACAAACAAGCAGGAAGAGTGAAGTGTTTCAGCCTGTCTTCAGCCTATTCTATTGGGGAATGATTAATATTGTAAAAAGCTAATCTGCCTTTGCACCATCTGATGATACTGGAAATAGTCAGGGCTAAAGCCCTTACCTTCTTGCTTTGTGCACCACCACGACCTGAAGGACGTGGTTAAGCGGTAGATCGACAGGCAGGACTAAAGCCCTTTCTTTCTTTTATAGCAAACCGCTTTCCACCCTTAAGCAGTAGTTCAAGGCCGGGTTAAAGCCTTTTCTTTCTTACATTGTTTGTTATTATGCGGCTGATGAACTAACAGGGCTAAAGCCCTTGTATTATTCCTTTCACTTACCACCCAGACCTGAAGGTAGTGGTTATGCGGGTGTTCACTTTCGCAAGCGTCGGTGTCTCTTTGAGCGACGCCGACGCTTGCGCTTGCAGAATGGTGTCAAAATGTATTTCCCAAAATCGCCTTTCTTCCGTGGATGATTGAATTGAAACAGGGTTTTTCGGTTGACTTTAACGAGCTGATGCTTCAGCAGGGTTTCGACCTTTTAATGGGTGTATCTTGATACAGGAATTTCACCAATTCAGAACAGAAAGAAGGGGAGAAATTTTTCCTCATTATACATCAGTAACATGAGTGAGATAACCGGCCATTAGTTTACGGTAATTTTTGAACAGCGGCTTCATAATACGTCATGGCTTCGGGCAGGTTTTTTTTCATTTCAGCGATGCGCTTTTCACCGGCAGGGTGTGTACTGAGGAATTCAGGTGGTTTTGGACCACTGTATTCCATCATGCGTTCCCAGAATTTTATGCTTTCATTTGGGTTATAACCTGCCATGGCCATAAAGATCAGTCCAAGTTTATCGGCTTCGTATTCATGTTTTCTGGAGTAGGGCAATAGCACGCCTACCTGGGAACCAATAGCAAAAGCACTGAGAAAAATTTCCTGTGTTTGCTGCGGTTTTGATTTCATGAACTCCGAAAGCGCCATGCCGCCGGCAGCTACCATGAGGGATTGTGACATGCGCTCGTTGCCATGGCGTGCAACAGCATGGGCAATTTCATGTCCCATGACCACTGCTATGCCATCATCGTTTTGACATAAAGGCAAAATACCTGAGTAAAATACCACTTTGCCTCCGGGCATACACCATGCATTGGGCACATCGTTTTCAATCAGGTTAAATTCCCAGTTAAATTGGTCTATTCTTTTTTCCAGGCCTTTTTCTTTGAGAAAAGTTTCGACGCCTTCAGATATGTTTTTACCTGCATTTTTTACCTTGTTAACATCTGTATGGTTGGTTGATACTTTACTTGTGTCAAGGAATTGATCGTAGTTATTGTAACTCATGCTCAGCAATTCAACCTGAGGAACAAGCAATATCTGTTTCCGGTTTATCAGTGGGACTGTTGAACAGGATATGAGGAAAAGTACACTCACGATAAGTACATAGAAGCTTTGTTTCTTCATAATATTATTTCTCTTTATTGATGATGTGAATAAAATAAGTAATTTTATTTCAGTAAACACATCCAGTTATAGCCACAGAAAAAACATTATTTCCGTTGACGGAGCACTTCGTACATAGCAATTCCGGCAGCTACGGAAACATTGAGCGAGGCAATTTTTCCCTTCAATGGTAGCCTTACAAGCCTGTCCACGTGTTTAATAACCTGTGTGGAAATGCCTTTTTCTTCAGACCCCAACACTAGTGCAAGCGGTTCCTTAAGTGATACATCATACAACAAATCATTAGTCTTTTCGGTGATTCCGAGTACCTGTAATCCTGAATTTTTCAGAAATTTTACGGTTCCCGACAGCACGTTTACTTTACATACAGGAACGCGATTAAGTGCGCCTGCAGAAGTTTTCATAGCATCGGCATTGATCCTGGCTGCCCCTTTTTGCGGTATCACTACAGCATGAACACCTGCACATTCTGCTGTGCGGGCAATGGCCCCAAAATTCCTGACGTCAGTAACTTCATCAAGAACTAAAATCAGGGGCACGCCTCCCGCTTCATAAATACCGGGAAGGATATCTTCAATTTTGTTAAAAGGCACCGGCGACACCCAGGCAATAATACCCTGGTGATTTTTTTTTGTGATCCGGTTGATTTTATCCGGAGGGACTTTTTGTATATACACATTCCGTTCTTTCGCCAAATGAAATATTTCCGGAAGGTATGCATTACTCATGTTCCTGACCACCTGTATTTTGTCAATACTCTGTCCGGATTTCAATGCTTCAAGCACCGTGTGGATGCCAAAAATGTAGTCGTTTTTCTGTGTCTTGTTTTCCATAAAAAATTATTAGGGCACTGAATAGGCATATCCTTTACGCCAGGACTGAACAGCCTTCATCCATGCATCTTTATACCGTTTATCTCTTATCAGCAAAAAAGAATTGTTGCTCAAAGACGTAGAATCATGCATGAAATTAAACACCAACCCCTGATAATTGTCATCGGCTCCATACACCCATTTTTCTTTTCCTGCATCTTTATACACTTCATGGGGGGCTCCAAAAACAACATATACCATGCCTCTGTCTGTGCGCCAACCTGCTTTTTTACCAGTAAAAAACCGGTTAGCCAGTTGTACCCGGTTGTAATAAATGCGTATCAGCTCTTCGGCTCGGTCTTTTGTTTCACCTATCGAATACCAGAATTTATCAACCGCTAGTTTTGTATCTTCATGTGATAATATGTTTTCATATTCTTTTGTGTTGCTGATGTATTTTACCGGATTCACCATATCGGCTGCCTGTCTGATCCACGGAAAAAACACAGACTCCCTGTAAATCCCGAGGCCATTAGTTACTGCGGTATCTGCAGTAAAAAAATAAAAACCTGGTGTATCCAGGGATATGGTATCACCAAAGCGATAATGTGATATAAATTCAGGGGGACTTGTATTGGAAATCGGCTGTCCCGTAACATAAGGAGCTGCGGGACACAAAGAATCCACAGGATAACGCAGCAAAAACACTGAATCTGCAGGTATTAAACCGGCAGAAATGCGAATATTTCTTTTACCTGATGCATAATTATTAAACAAAGGCGCTCTTTCCGGTGTAATATATTCCGGGAAAAAATAGGTTTCATTTCCGGGATGGGTTTTATCTATGGTAAACACAGAACGTTTATACGATTTTTTGTTATCATCGCCAAAAATCACAGAAGCAAAATAATTTTGCCCGGCTTTCAGTGGAACCGGGAAATAATTAATAAATCGTCCCCTTTCTTCCTTATTAAAGCTGTAATTCAAGGTCGCAGAATCAGCGATTTCTTTGGTTTTTGCGTTCCTGATAGCGTATTTAATCACAAGTCGCAAACCACCACCCTGTACCTGATCATTTCCGGGGGTAGGCATCATATTATCAAGATTCAAGCTAAAAAAAATAAAGGTTTCATCTATTGAAGCGTGATAAGCCCTTACCTGAGGATTAATGTTTGAACTTCCGGGATCATACAAATCTGCATAATTGGTGTTTTCTGAAGACCTGGGCTCATAATTCACATTGGTTCCCACACATCCGGTCAGTAAAACACCTAATAAAAAAAAAGTTTTATTCTTCCTCATCCTCATAACCAAAAAGTTCATTCATGTCTTTAAGGTACCGCCTCAAATATGTTTTCGATCCCAGAGAAAACCTGTATGAAGGCTGATCTCCCCGGGCTTTAATTAAACGGTCTCCGGGCCTGGTATCATATACCGCCTGATTAAATTCTTTATTTGTTGAAATGGCAGCCATATTCCCTGAATCGTATCTGAAATAATACCAGGTTTCAGAATCAATTTCACAATACATATGGTAAGTATCACCACGCCGGTTCTTTTCAAGCGCAATAAAACTAAAAACATTTCTGTTTACAGGATTATCATACAGGGATGATATGCCCACGGGTCCTTCATGGATATACATGCTTAGTTCTTTATACCATTTCATGTTAACATCGGTTAGAACAACCATTTCCTGTAATTCTTTGGGGGCATTTTTCACATTCCCCATACTCAATTCAGAAAACCATTCTTCAGCTTTTTCCTGGCCAAGGTACTCCAGTATAGCCTGCTCATAAATATCATTGCTCAGGTCTGTTCCTGTGAGTCCTGTTGCAGAATTTATATCTTCAGCCATAATATCCAGGGCTTTGTCATTAAAATGAAAATCCATTAACATAGTGAGTTTTAAGGTTGTTGTGTCGTGTTTTTGTCCGTGAGAAAACTCTCCAATGGGGTTAGGCTTGAAAAGGCCAAATTCATCAGAAAAATGAAATCGTCCATATCCGTTCATAGTACAATCAAGGCGACCAAACCGGATGAGATTACCGGGAATATTTTCTTCTTCAAGTTTATCTTTATTGGCAATTTTGTATGCCATGTCTTTTTCGTCAAAAACAAGGTACCCATTGGCCATGAATAAATTTTCATCGGTATGGCGTTCTTTTGGTGAAAACATGGCTATGTAAGAAGAATCACGGTGTATGTTGAGACCTACAGCCAGTTCAGCCAGGTTGATATCCACGGGTGCACTGTCAACAGGAATGGCTACATACTCAGGATCAATTTCCGATTTAAATTTCAACCATTTACTGTCAATGTTAGGGCATTGATGTTTTATTTTGGCACCGCCATCAAATATCAGGTTTTCCTGACTGGCATACAGCTCAACATCCCCCTGGAAATAAAAATTCGGACTGAGGCTAAAACCATCAGGTACTGCAATGGCACCTTTTCCATAAGTCTGTCCGGTTTCATCAACTCCCACCTTGTTTAAGTGAAAGGTTTGTGTTTGTCCTGCCTTATCCACATAATCATAATCACCATATGCGGTGTAGGATTTCCTGCCCTGTATATTAACAGTGGCACTATCAATTTCATGAAACCGGTTTGTGGTGTTAGCGATTATTGTTGCATCCTGCAAGGGCTGCATAACTGCCTTTTTTTCAACTACTACTTTTCCATCTGAGGTATAAATAGTTGCATCAGCCACACGCAACAACCTGACGCCTTCGGCCGAGATGATATAATTTTTCAGGTCATAAGTTGCAACGGGAGCAACAAACTGCAACGAATCCTGATCAGAATGAACCGAAATAAATTTTGGTCCCTCGAGAAATAAATCTTCCCATGTTTCATCAGACATGTTGGGGTTTTTTTCAATCTGGTCAACAGTTTTAGCATCACTTTTGATATCAATGATGGTTTTATCCATGTGCCAGACCAGTTCTTTCATAAATCCAATATATTGGTTCTTAGGAAAATCCACATAGGTTCCTTCGCCGTTGGTTTTAAAATGACCTTTCCGTTCGGGAAAATCAATGTGGGCGTTGACATTGTTGGTAGCAAAATCTATTTCAAGCTTATTGTCTGCAAGAAGTTCAAAATTTGCAGTATCAGCATCAATATAATGCCTGTCAAACGTAAACCGATCTGAATAAGTTTTTGACTGTTCAATATCAATCACTCCACTTCCTTCCATGCCATGAGGTGTAATCAATAGTTCTCCTTCCATTTCAGATTGTTTTTCAAACATGACAAATTTTTCATCAATGGATTTGGTAAAATATTCATCATCGTATGGGTACCAGCGTATTTTATTATTATTCCCCTGCACGTCTGTATATTCTACAGGAGCAGATTGCGCTTCAACATCAAAAGATATCGCATGTGCATGCAATGAATCGGGGAAGAAGGTAATTTTGTCAGCATCTGCAGTACTATTGAGGTATTTAATCAGGCCTTTCCCTTTTAGCCCCTGGTTGCTGAGGTCAATTTCGTTTTCATAATTGCCTTTTCCTTTGTAAACCGGATAACCTTCAGGGGGAGTTCCCCTGTGAAATCCAAGTGAATAATCCGGCCTTACTACAATTGTCTCTTCAATTTCAGGAAAAATATCGGCAGAATAAAAAGTGCCATCAAATTCCAGATTCTTTTTGCTGTATTCTTTTAAACTGTCAATATCATACGGATCAATTTTAAAATAAAAATTGTTACGCTTATAAACCCCTTCATAAATTTCCTTGTCATCATAGTACACATAACTTTCTTTTTTAGAAATGAATTGGGGGTATTGTTCCATATCCACTTTTCCGGATTTATTTTCGGGATCATCAATAAAATACTCACCATCAACATCCTCGATGGTATTTTTTACAACCTTCAGTACTTTACCCCCATCGGCCAGCACCTTACCAGACTCCACAAGCATTTTCATGGAATCACAACGCTGCATATCCACTTTAAAATTGCCGTAATCGAATTTAAATTCATATCCGTAAAAGAAAAACTGTCCGGCTTTCACAGTTCCATTGAAGATAAAATCACGGTCTTTTTTCATGATAATTTTCTTATCTATGGGATAAATTTCCACGTTTTGTGAATCGGACAAATGCACTTGCGGGACGCCATTGATCTGAAGGTCATAATTCAATAAACTTAAGGTAGCGTTGGGTGTTCTTCCCTGGGTTTTGGAATTAAACTGCATGACATCGTAATCAATTTTACCGCGGTTGGCATCAAGATAAGACCACATTTCGGGTTTAATTTTAACCATGTCAGTTTCCATATCATACTGAACAAACCCTTGGTATGCAAGGCGCAAAAGCATCTGCTTTACCTGGAAGGGAGAATATTTAATAAAACGAGCAAAGTCTGTCAGGTTAAATTCGGGCGATCCCCAATCCCCGACAAAATTTTCAAGCCTGATAAAAGGATGCACCTCATCACGCACCTGGATATCGCTGTACCTTGATCTTGAAAAGAAATCTGCAGATTCAAAAAATGCCTCATTTACTTCTGACATAGATTTGAGCATGCCAAACTGCATTTTATATTTTTCAATTTCCCATTGCAACAAGCTAAAATCCATGTGAAGTTTATGATATGAGTTGGTAAAATACACTTTAGACATCCCTTCCTTATCCCTTTGAAGGTCCAACAGCTTATTTGCAAATGTGTATTTCATCATCAGGCTGGGATGGTAAATGGAATCTTCATTCAGGTGCAGGGTTATTTCTGTATTATCGGAATATATTTGCCGGGGATCCAGGGTAAATGCCTCACTTTCGGCCACAAGTTTAATGGTATCACTTTTAGCAATGGTGATTTTAGCTTTCTGGTCTTTCACTCCCGTCCCAATAAAGCGCTGGCCTTTCATTGAAAAACCACCTTCATAATCGATTCCTTCCAGTACTCCTTTCATTTCAAACTTTGTTGTGTAAGTATTGAAACGCGGGTAACTGGATTTTGACAGGTTATCTATGTTCAGGGCTTTGTCTTCCAATGTCCCGTATAAAGCATCTTCAAAATAATTTAAGTTTACAAAACGTGCTGAATCAGCCGTATAACCCTGTTTTGCCAAATCAATCCTGTAGCGATCAAGGTCTGCATAGACAGAATCAGGACTTAACAACACACGCTCCCAGGTAACCCTGCCATGCTGTCCTTTCCAGGCTTCCTCCATGGGATAAGCTGTCCCTGAAGTGCCCCTTATGATCACACTGTCCCGGCCGTATAAGCCATACACATTGACATTTGAAAACCGCATGTAAAGGCCTTCTTCTTCGTTATAGCCAATATTATCAGGAAAATGGGACACTTTCCATAAAACCCTTGGGTGGCGATACATAATTGAATCACAGAGCAAATCATTCGCATAAAATTGATACTCTGAAATCTTTTTGGCATTGATATAATTCCGTTCATTTAATAATGTAACCAAACCATCACGCCATTCCTGATACTGTCCGCTGTTAAACTCATGACGGTAAAACAACATCAAATTTTCAGCGTAAATAAACATGTGTGGCCAATCCCTTGCTCCTTTTGAGACAAGCAGGTTGGCCGTCTCAATATAATTGTCTTTTTCTTCATTGGCAATGCTATCGGAATTCCAGAACATTTCGAAATTCTCTGCCAAATCTTTGCCTTCTTTTGCATCCAGTTTGATTTTACTGATGCTTTTGCAAAACTCATCACGAAAATCTTCATGATCTTCAGGAAACAAGTTTTGAGAAAAAAGAAAATTTGGCATCCACAATACCAACAACAAAACAAAACGCATCTTTTTTTTGATCATAAATGTCAGCTATTTATCTGATATTATATTTATTTTGATGCCCCGGCAGAGGAAAACCATAAAGCACACCAATCGTTTTCACTGAGTAAACGTTCAAATTTCAGGCCATGTTGCTCAAATGCTTTTCTAACATCATTTACATCGGACATTAAAAATCCGGATAACAACAAATGGGCATTTTTATCGAGCATATCTTTCAAGAAAACAGCGTTACTGACCACTGTATTTTTATTGATATTAGCGAGAATAACATCATAAGATTCATTTTTACCTGCAACATCCAGTTCCCCCTGTTTTATGATGATCTTTTCACATCCGTTTATAGTGGCATTGTTTTTTGCATTTTCTACAGCATAGACATCATTATCAACGGCAATCACTGTACTGGCTTTTCGTTTTTCGGACAGAATGGCCAGCACACCTGAACCTGTCCCCAAATCCAGTACCTTCTTTCCCCGCAATGGAACATTCAACATGTGCCGAATCATCAGGCGGGTGGTTTCATGATGCCCTGTTCCAAATGCCATTTTAGGGTGAATGTTGATGACAAACTCGGGCAGATTTTCTGGTTTATGGAAATCAGCTTTGATCAACACCCTGTCATCGATACGGATTTCTTTAAAGGAACGTTCCCATTGTGCATTCCAGTTTTTTGGTTTGATGTTGTTCTCTTCAAATGGTAACAACATATTACTAAGAAAGTTGCTTATTTCTTTCCGGTTGTACTTTTTTTCAGGCACGTATGCAATTAACTCATGATCTGCCTCTTCAAAAGATTCGATGCCTGCAGCACTCAATCTTGCAATGACAATCTCCAATAACTCCTGTGTTAAGTTTTTTGAAGGGATTATAATTTGGATATAATCCATTTAAAAGCTTTTTAAAATAGACAAAAAGGATTCAGGTTTTAAGGATGCGCCACCCACGAGGCCTCCATTGATGTCTTTCTGTTTAAACAACTCAGTTGCATTTTTGGGTTTGACACTGCCACCATATAGTATAGGCACATCCTCAAGGTTTACATTTTTATATTGCTCCTTTAACAATGTGCGTATCCACGCGTGCATTTCCTGGGCTTGTTCCGGCGAAGCTGTTTCGCCTGTGCCAATCGCCCATACCGGTTCATAGGCAATGATGCTGCGCATTAGATTTTCCACATCGACATGAAAAAACGATGCTTTGAGCTGATCCTCCACCACTTTTTTGTGCGCACCTTTTTTTCTGTCATCCAGAGTTTCACCACAACAAAAAATGGGTCTGAGGGCATTTTTCAGGCATAAATCAACTTTGTTCCGGAGGCTTTCATTAGACTCTTTGTAAATATGGCGCCTTTCACTGTGGCCAATAATCACATAATGCGCTCCTGTGGATTTGATCATTTCAGCAGATACCTCCCCTGTGTAAGCTCCGGAATCATATTCAGCACAATTTTGGGCAGCCAGTGATATCCTCCGGTAATCCAAAATTTTTGCAATTTCGCTTAAATGAGTGAATGGCACACCCAGTATAATGTGAATATGCGAATCCACAGTTGATGCATTAACTTTGTTATTAATTCCTGCAGCAAGTTTCATTCCCTGCTGCACATCGGTATTCATTTTCCAGTTAGCAGCTAATACTTTTGGTTTCATTCCCATGATCTTTTTTCATTTAAAATGTTTTTACGCCTTAAATAATTTATAAAGATATGAATTAAAACATAAAACAGGAAAACACCAAATCCAATCATCCACACCAAAAATTTATCAGATTTCACCACCTGTTTTTGCATGGATTGTGCCACAAGGTGATCACTCAGATTATCAACACCGGGAAAATCTTTATAAGGCCATTTATTCAGTATGGTTCCTTTTTTAACCAACATAATACAAGGATTTGACCTGGCCATGGTTTTCAGCGTAATGGGATCCGTGCTGTAAAAATCAAAATAAGCATCCTTGTTCTCTACAAAAGACATTACATCTTCTTCCGTTGACGAGGTCATAAAAAGGCATCTCATATTGTTTATATCGCAATAATTGTACAATTTACTCAATTTTTCGATGTCTTTATTTTTCACTTTCATTATATCCCAACTGATGATAAAAAATGTGTAACGTTCATCAGCAAGTACAAGGTCGGTAATGTCTTCAGGCATTTCTTTATCCTGTTTTACATCATTTTCAGTGTTATAATAAACAGCATCCACAAATCGCCATTCTGCTTCCATTGGCAGATCAAACAGGGTAAACTCTTTGCTGTCTCCATTTTTTTCATAAATCAAGCCAACATTTTGGGGTTGAATTTCTTTTTCAGAATCAACAGACACAAAAGACCATTCTGATAAAGGCAGTTCATTTACCGGGAACTCTTCTACGTGGTCATCAATTTGATACAAATACGTAGCATTGAATAAATCTTCAGGCTCTACCACGTCTTGTTGTTTTTGTTGATTATTAAAATTCAGAGGCATGGTAGTGATACTAAAATCATGTATAGGAGGCTCATAACCTTCTTTCACCAGTTTATTTTTTGTTTCCTGCCATTCCCACTCTTCTCCTTCAGGTATATTGTTCACATCAAACTCCTTGACGTTTCCGGTTTCGGTATTTTTATAAACAACAACCGTTTCATATTCTGGAAGGTTATCTTTTTCTGAATCTGGTATTTCCATTCCTGCCTGGATGTTGTTCCCGATTTTGTATGGGCGAAAATCCAAAATCGGCAAGTGTCGATAGCAATATATGGAAAGCCATCCGGTAGTAACAGAAAAAACGATCAAAAGTGTCCATTGAATGCTTTGTGGCAAATTAGGTTTAAAATCCTTTCGTCTGAGAAAAACCGGTACTGTCATGGCCATGATCACCACATTTTTCCAAAAGGTAGTCCAATTAGACAAGATAATGGCATCGCCAAAACATCCGCAATCCTGCACCGGATCAGCAATAGCAATCCATAATGTCAGGGGGAGAAAAACAATCATAAACAACATAACCCCCCCTGCTCCCATTCGTGGTTTTATATTAAAAAGCAATGAAATTCCGATCAGCAATTCTGCTGCAGACATAATTATTCCAAGTGTCAGGGCTGTAGGTTCAAGAAAATCCAATCCCATCGCTACAAAATAATCAACAAACTTGAATTGCACCCCCATGGGGTCAACCACTTTCACAAAACCGGAAAAAACAAACACAATACCGAGGATAATCCGGAATAAATTACATAACGCTTTCATAGATCAACATTTTTAATTTCAAACGCCCAAATTTAATCAATCATATATTTTACATAATGATAATTATCAGGGTTTATTACATTATCAAGTGATTATTTTTTCACAAGTCGGTACAGCTAAGTATTCTATTGTAAATGTATGTTTTACATCATAATAATCATAATATTCCTTTTTCATTGAGCATATCAATCAATTTGTCAAAAATAACCTGAGCCGGTAACATTTTACCAGAAGCATCTCCGCAATTAAGTGCTTTGAGCCCAATATTTTTCCGGATAATCATTTCATACATTTTCCTTACTTGCAACTGATAATCCATATTGGCTTCATGAATGTCATCTTTGCCTTTTAAATAATCCCGTTCACTTCCAACACGTTTGTTATCTACAAGTTGGGATTTTACAAAATCATGCGGCACATCCAGGTAGATGCTTAAATCCGGGACGGGAATGTTAAAATGGTCAAATTCGGTTTTCAATATCCAGTGCATCAATTCTGTGCGTTTGTTTTCCGATTTGAATTTGGCACACTGATATGCAACGTTGGAATATACATACCTGTCCACCAAAACAAATTTGGTGCTTTCACGCCACCGCCGTATTAAGTCAGAGGCATCTTTTTGATCGCCTGCAAACAATAAAGCAACAAGGTATGGATTGACGTCTTGGATTTTCCCAAGTTCACCACGCAAATACCGACCAACAAGATCACCAAAAACAGGGGACTCAACACGCGGAAAATGGATATATTCATAAGGAATGCCTTGTTCAGCCAACCAATTTTTGAGCATGCCAACCTGCGTTGAC
This sequence comes from uncultured Bacteroidales bacterium, assembly GCA_964527535.1. GTDB lineage: Bacteria > Bacteroidota > Bacteroidia > Bacteroidales > ML635J-15 > JAQIBY01. The sequence continues at coordinate 4,135 of CAZGPW010000050.1, read as the reverse complement.
TTGCCTGCACCATCTAATCCTTCGATAACCAGAAATTTCATAGGTTTATAATTTTATTTTTTCTTTCTGCGGTTCTCTGCGCAACATTGCGTTATTTTTAAGTTGTGATGCAAAAGAGTAGAGTCCCGCAGGGAATTTTATTTTCAACGGTCATAAGCTTTCTTGATTCAATCGAGAGTATGTGTTAATACTTTTGTCATGAATGTTTTACTTTTAATTATCAATGATTATATATAACCTCCAATTGCTTTACAGCTGATTTGCTTTATTTCAGCAAATAATCATCGGGTTGATAGTAATACCTATGTCATGGAGGTTTCATAAAACGTGAATTTATATTAATTTTATCTCGCTAACAAAGATGAATAAAAATATGTTTACTCAAAAACATTCAGTGAATATAAATGGGAAAATCCTGGATTTTGAAGCGCCAAAAGTAATGGGAATTCTGAACGTTACACCAGACTCATACTATGATGGAGGATATTACACAAGCTCAAAAGCCATCAAAGAGCGTGTATCCAAAATCATAGATGAAGGGGCTGACATCATTGATGTTGGAGGCATGTCATCAAGGCCGGGAGCTGATATAACAGACAGTAAAGAAGAATGGAACAGGCTGGATAAAGCGCTGGATATCATAAGAAATATATCTGACGGGATTCCGGTATCAGTTGATACTTTTCGTTCTGATATTGCACATAAAGCTGTTGAGAAATACAAGGCCGGGATGATCAATGATATTTCAGGAGGCCAACTGGACAACGCTATGTTTGATGTTGTAGCTGAGAAACAAATCCCCTATGTTGTCATGCACATGCAGGGAACACCTGACACAATGCAAAAAAATCCCAAATACAAGGATTTTCCCGGCGATATACTGGGCTTTTTTCATCAACAAATTGCAAAATTGCAAAAAAAACACGTCCATGACATCATCATCGATCCCGGGTTTGGTTTCGGAAAAACGCTGGAACATAATTTCATGCTGCTGCATCATCTGAAGCGGTTTAAAATTCTTGGGCATCCAATCATGGTGGGCATTTCACGCAAAAGCATGATTACAAAATACGTAAACATTCCTGCAACGGAAAGCCTGCCGGAAACCTCTGCATTGCATGCATTGGCCATTACTCAGGGGGCTAATATTCTGCGTGTCCACGATGTGGCTACAGTAAACCATGTGATAAAACTTATTATGAAAACAAAAAACAATTTCAACACAAATTGGTAATGCGTTTCATAAATTATTTGTATCTTCGGGCAACTTATGGTACACACATTTATAACCATCCGTTTTTTGGATGTTGTTGACATATTTTTGGTAGCCTTCCTGCTTTACCAGCTTTATTTGCTGATACGAGGTACCGTTGCCATGCGTATTTTTATCGGTGTGTTTGCCATTTACATGTTTTGGCTGATTATAAAAGCCATGAACATGGAATTGCTTGGTTCTATTCTTGGGCAGGTTATAGGGGTTGGTGTGATTGCATTACTGATTGTTTTTCAACAGGAAATAAGGCAATTTCTATTGATGTTAGGCAATCAAAATTTTCTGAACAGGCACTTACCATTCATACGTTATTTTAGTTTTAGTAAATCATCGCCTGTCAGCAAATCGCATATTGACACCATAGTAAAAGCGGTTTATCATCTCGCTGAGAATTATACCGGCGGATTGCTCGTCATTTCAAAAGATTCTGAACTCAAAACTTACATCAGCAGTGGTGAAACCATCAATGCCGATATTTCAGACCAGTTGATTAACAACATTTTTTATAAGGATGCCCCTCTGCATGATGGTGCCATTATTATTGTCAGGGATAAAATTAAAGCCGCAGGTTGCGTATTACCTGTATCTCAAAGCGTTGACATCCCCAAACACATGGGATTAAGACACAGGGCTGCGGTAGGTATGAGCGAACGTACAGACAGTGTGGTGATAGTTGTTTCTGAGCAAACAGGTGGTATCAGCATAGCAAAACAAGGTAAAATTTATAAAATCACAACAAAAGACAGGCTAAGGTTAATTCTAATTAAGGAGGTAGGACAATGATAATTGCTGTTACTGGAAGCAGTGGCTTTATCGGACAAAACATAAAAAAGCATTTTTTAACAAGGGGACAAAAAATCATCAGCGTTCCCAGAAAACTACTATATGATAAACCGGCACTGGAAAATTTTCTTGAAGAGGTGGATGTAATCATTCACATTGCAGGAACCCCAATTACAAAGCGCTGGACCAGGCGCAACCAGAGAAAAATGTTCAACAGCCGCGTGGTAACAACACAAAACATAGCGCATGTAATTGATAACATGCAAAACCCGCCGGGTCTTTTTATCAGCACATCTGCCATTGGAATTTATAATAACATCCATTACCACGATGAAAGCAGCAATGATTTTTCTGATAATTTTTTAGGTACCTTGTGCAGAGCATGGGAAGCACCTGTAAAATCTATTAAAACCAATAAAACCCGAACTATCATTACAAGAATGGGGATTATATTGGGGGATGGTGGCATATTATCCAGATTAGCCTGGTTGTTCAAAATGGGGATGGGAGCAAAAATTGGCCATGGGGAATACCCAATGCCACTCATACACATTACTGACCTGCTGTCTTTTTATGAAACGGCTGTCAAAAACAAAAGCTATGAAGGAATATATAACCTCACAGCACCCTCCATCATTACCAATGAAGAATTTTCTGAAGCGCTGGCAGCAGCCTATAATAAAAAATTAAAATTCAGCGTTCCCCCGTTCTTGATCAATTTAATGTTTGGGAAAGGGCTGATGCATCTGATCAATAACCCCATCGTAATACCAAAAAAATTACTGGAAACAGGGTTCAAATATAAATATGATCAAATAGAGGATGCTCTGGAAGACTGTATTAAAAAGATTGAAAATTAAAGTGGAAAAACCATCAACTTAAAAAACACAAAAGGCAACCAAAATACTTTTTTTTAGTCTTATATAATAGTATATTTGCACTGAAAAATTATTAAGCTATGAAAATAAGGTCATTTTTAATATTGATGTCGTTTTTGTTGACATTTGGGTTATTCACTTCATGTGAAGATGATTCTGTCAACATTAACCGCCCCTTAATGACAGCCCTTCTTGACGGCAGCACATGGCGTAGCCCTGAACCAAATGCCAGGGTTTCCGACAATCAAATTTTGGTTTACGGTACATCCGCCAACGGACAATCCATTCAACTTACCATTTACAGCGGTGAAAAAGGCGTTTACACCCTGAATTCCAGCAACATGCACGAAGGCATCCTTATTCCCAACACAAGTGCTTATGCTGAAATTTATAGCACAAGCAATAATGAATCAGGAACAGGACAAGTTCGGGTAACATCCATAAACGAAGAAGACAGGACCATCTCTGGCAAATTCAATTTCAGGGCTTACAAACAAAACTCCAGTGCATCAAAAGTGGTTACCAGCGGAGAATTCACTAAAGTACCTTATAAATACATAAACACTGTTGACACGACACAGGTAGTGAATATGATGACAGCAAACATTAACGGTGAATCATTTAACGCAAATTCTGTTGTCACCTCTGACACATCTGACAATTTCATTGAAATTACAGGAACCAGCAGCACTTCATTCCAAAGCATTGCCTTGAACATTCCTAATAATGTCCAGGAAGGGGTGCATAACATAGATTCTACAAATGGCCCCGCCATGGCATACTACCAGGAATCATTAACAAACATGCCTGCAACCGCTGGATCCACTACCATATCATTGCATGACATTGAAAACAAAATTTTAAAAGGCACTTTTTTCTTTAATGTGGAAGATGGTGGTGGTCAAACCATAAGCATAACAGCAGGTTATTTTGAGGTACAGTATTAATACTATAATCCCAACCCGGATAAACTGGAAAGCTCAAAAACTTGTCCGGGCATGTTTAACCCTTCCAGAAAGCAGACTGGGGCAAGTTTTGAACTTTGAATTTCAAATATCCTGACTTAGCGGTAAATAAAAGTGTCGCAATAATTAAGTACATAATGATATCAAGTTTTTATACCGATATGTGTTCAATTGTGTAATTTCAGTTCACTACCGTTTCTGAAATTACATTGAACATCATCGGTATAATACAGATA
>CAZGPW010000049.1:0-4655 GCA_964527535.1 uncultured Bacteroidales bacterium | reverse complement strand
GGAGGATTTGCAATGGCACAGGATAAAACCGGATGGCTGGACAGCATAAGCATTACACCTTATGGTTATGTAAAACTGGATGCTTTTTATGATACCCGTGAAACGGTAAATGGGAGGGAAGGCCATTTTTTGTTGTGGCCGGCTCCGCCCGTTTATGATACCGAAGGGAACGACATCAACGACAAAGCTTCTTTTAACATGCTGGCCGTTCAGTCCAATTTTGGGTTTTCTGTAACAGGGCCACAGGTTTTGAAAGCCAATACATCAGCCCGCATTGAAGGCGATTTTTTCGGGCAGAAAAACGATAACGTTAATTTGGTACGCTTGCGGCATGCTTATTTAAAGATGCAGTGGAACACCACGGAATTGCTGGCCGGCCAGTTTTGGAACCCGGTGTTTAACCTGGAAGCCTTTCCCTATACAGTGTCTTTTACCACCGGCACCCCTGTGCTTCCGTTTTCGAGAAACCCGCAGATAAGGCTGACACAATACCTCGGACACTTTACAGTAATGGGGATAGTGCAATCCCAGCGGGATTATCCTTCTTTTGGGCCCGATCCTGATAACCCCGGCATCAGCATCCCCAGCCCCGAATTTTTGAGCAATGCAGGGATGCCTGAGTTTCATGTGAAAATGGGTTGGAAAACCACAAAAAACGGGTGGACATACAAAACAGGTGTAGGTGGCGGGTGTAAAAAACTCATGCCCCGTACGGTGACATCAGCCAATTATAAAACCAATACCACCGTGCCAGGGTATTCTGTAACCGGATATGTCAGCGTTGGGAACGGAAATTTCCGTTTTGCCGGCGGGACAATATATGGCAACAACGCCACCGATGTGATGAGTCCCGGTGGTTTTGCCGTGTCTGCTGTGGTTGACAGTATCAAGGATATCGTGGAATACACTACCCTTTCCAGTGGATCGGTATGGACTGACATCAGCGGTAAGGTTCATAAATTTCACCTGGGGATTTTTACCGGTTACGTAAAGCACCTTGGTGCTGCAGGTGAAATTGTGGGAAACACCTGGGGCGTTGCCAATGATATGGCTTATATGTACCGTGTTGCTCCCAGGATATGGTATCAAAATAAGTTTATGCGCGTAAGCTTTGAAATTGAACACACAGCTGCAGCTTTTGGTACTCCTGATGTACATGGGCGGGTACAAAATGCAGAACAGGTTGCCAATACACGGTTTTTGCTGGGATTGTATTGTTTTTTCAATCAGAAATAATAGGGATTTCTGTTCATTATTATTCATTTTGCTTTGGGCAGCGGGAAATATATTGCCCCTAAGCAACATTGTCTCCGTCTGCGGCCTTTATCTGCCCTGTGGGATTGCGCTTGTTGCTATCTGACCGGACAGGAGTTTCCCGTCTCCGCAAAGCTCCGCCGGGCACAGCCTCCGGTCACTCTGCCGGCCAGGCATCAACCCCCATCCCACAGGTCAGGATGCCGGCCTCCGCCGGGCTGCGAGAAATTAAAATTATGCCAGGATGTGTCAACATTTAATTTATGTATGAATAGTTATATATTTAATTAAAATAATTGTCCGTGGGGGCTTAGGTATTATAAAAATCATTACATAAAGTATAGATAATAGAAAAAAGCCCGGCTATTACCGGGCTTTTATTATGAGCGGGAAACGGGGATTGAACCCGCGACCCTCAGCTTGGGAAGCTGATGCTCTACCACTGAGCTACTCCCGCAAATATGGAAGCAAAATTAACAAAATCTGACAATATTTTCAATAGCCAATTTCACAAAACGTTTTAACGGGCTGCAGAAAATAATTATTCCATCCATACGCAATGTTATCATAGGCTTCATCGGGAATGTTAACGTGCGATACTTCAACCAACACACTGTTTTTTTGAGGGAAAAATTTGATGGTAGCCACCGATTCAGATGTTACTCCCTCAAAATACCACTGTTCAACCAATTTCTTTACGGGTTCAGATACCAGCACTTTTCCCTGGATATTTCCTTCCAGTAAGCTGAATTCTTTACCGGCCTCCGGTGTAAATGTTGCAGGAAATCCTGACCACAACTCTATTGAATTGGCATTGGTAAAAGCCATCCACACGTCGTCCGGTTCTGCTTTGATTTTTATTTTGGTTTTGAAATCTTTCATCACTGCAGGGTTTTAATATCAGGCAAATATAAAAAGTTTACATCCTTTATCAACAGGTAATGCTTTATTTATTATTAATTAACAATTTTCTGACTGTTCTGAAAAGATCAGCAATAACCACCAAATGAATCACAATACCAAATAAAAATACCCACCATGCAAAATCCTGAGGCACGTAATTTCCGGCTTTTGCAATCACACTGTCTGTGTTGCTGACATTGAGCATTTCGAAAATACTGAAATCAGAAAGCATGAAACTCACGTAATCTTCAGTGTATGCAATGATTATAATAATGGCTCCAATAATAAGCCCAGCCCAGTGCCATGCTTTAATTTTCAGGTGTTCACGATAGGTTACAATAATCATGGCAAGTAAAATCATGCATATTGAATTAATCACGGGAGCTATGACTGGTCCTACCCAGGTGAAAGGCAGGAGAAACAATACATCCCATGTTAATAAGGTTTCCGGCCACCCCAGGAATACATACAAAAACACGTAGTAAAAAATATCCCATATCGCAAAGGCATAGATAAACCAGGCAATGCCAGTCATGAATTTTCTTGCTGCCACAGCCGCTATGCTCACAAGCAACAACATAGTGGCTACCTCTCTGAGGCTTTCTACCACAGCAAGGTCGGGACTTATCAGTTGCAGGGGGAAATCAAAACCACCAGGATAAAAAATTTTTCTGAGGTAAATTACCACTGCTGTTTCTATCATGGCAAATGCCACGGCAAAAAGGCTGACCCATAAAAGTGTTTTGAAAGGAAATTTTTGCATGGTCTGTTGAATTTGCTCAACGATAAAAATATTTTCAATAAGGTGCTGTTTAATTAATTTCTACCTTACGCACAAATTCAGAATTTTCATTATAAACACGAATAAAGTACATTCCACCATCAATGTCGCTGACATCCAATTGCAGCTCTTTTGAATAAAACTCTTTCTGTAACAAACATTGCCCCAGAACATTGATTAAAATAAGTTTGCCTTGATTCATGTTTCCGGTATGGATGAAAATCTCTTTGTCTGCAGGGTTGGGATAAACATGAATTTCAGCATATTTGCCTCGTGGCAATACATCCGGAAAATCAATTACAATGGGAGAAAGGACGGTTTTGCATCCGGCATCGTCTGTTACCGTAAGTGAATAAGATCCTGCCGGTACATTTTCCATGATGTTGTCGTTATCGCCATTTGACCATGCATAGCTGTATGGTGTTAGACCACCGCTGGCATGTGCTGTGACAGAACCGTCACTGGCAACGGATGATGATGCATGTACAATGGTAGTATCAACATCGGGTTGACTGCCCACGAGAATTTGCGTTGAATCCGATCTGGTGCAAACGCCGTTGGTTGCCTGGTACACGATGGTGTGATATCCTGTTCCTGCTGCTGCAGGATCAAAATTGTTTCCGTTTACACCATTACCACTCCAGCTGCCTCCCGATGGTGATGCAGATAAAGTAACTGTTGCATCCTGGGTGCACAACGGACCTGTGGAGTCAATATTGATATAAGGCATTGTACTAACACTTAAGCCGGCACCATCAGAGGTTATTTCCCCGCAAATTGGCGTTGATACGTAACAATGGTATATTCCTACATCTGAGGGAGAAACGTTGGTGATTGTTAATGATGGTTGGTTAGTCCCGATATTAACACCATCTTTTTGCCATTGGTATGTTAAATAATTGCCTGTTGCCGTTATATGGAATGTGTGATTACTGCCTTCACAAACTATAGTATCATTGGGATGTGAGGTTATTTCTGCATTTCCGTAAATCAATTCAGCTTCATCTGATGTTATCGTTCCGCATGTTCCCGAGACAATGCACTGATAGTTCCCTTCATCAGTAAAACTGACGTTATTAATGGTGTATGCATCAGATGTAGCCCCTGGAATATCAACACCGTCTTTTTGCCATTGGTAGGTAAGGTTGTCGCCTGTAGCTGTAACGCTGAAACTGTGGTTTTCTTCCTGGCAAATAATTTCGTCATCCGGTTGGTCGGTGATTTGTGTCACCGGACTCACTGTCAGGCTTACTGTTACAGAAGTCTCTGTCCCGCAAGCTCCTGTTACCACACAGTAATAATTCCCTGCATCGGAAGGAGTAGCGCTGTTAATTGTTAAAGATGGATTATCGGTACCCACATCCACGCCGTCTTTTTTCCATTGGTATGACAAATTACTGCCGGTAGCGGTAAGTGTAAAGCTATGGTTGTCCCCTTCACATAAGGCATTTCCAGTAGGCTGTGATGTGATTTGCGTTGCCGAACCAATTGCCAAATTTACCACATCAGAATTGACGTTGCCGCATGTTCCCGAGACAATGCAATGATAATCCCCCTCATCAGCAAGGTCAGCGTTGTTAATTGTGTATGAATCCGATGTAGCCCCTGAAATATCAGTCCCGTCTTTTTGCCACTGGTAGGTAAGGTTGTCGCCTGAAGCTGTGAGGGTGAAACTGTGATTCTCTCCCTGGCAGGCAACTGCATCATCCGGTTGGTC
>CAZGPW010000048.1:0-5170 GCA_964527535.1 uncultured Bacteroidales bacterium | reverse complement strand
ATGAATGAAATCAAAAAAATAAATCAAATAATGGGTGTCAAACTTGCAGCATGATTAACGACAACATGTTGGTAAGTTTTGATTTTTAAGCGCCTAACTCCTTATTTTTGAACTTTGTTTTTCTTATTATGTTCAATGGCGAAGATAATTTAATTTTCAAATCAACCGATATTCAGAATACAACGAATTTAAATTAGCCGTCACGTGGAAAATTGTTAGTTTTACATTGTGAATTAACAAAGAAAGTATTATGGTAATAAGATTAATGCAACGTTTATTTTTGTATGCCGGGATTATATTTTACGTGGTGCCGGCAATTGCACAGTCCGGATTTGAGCCCGTAAGTGTGAAAAAACGGGATGAAAGCAAACAATACAAGACTGAAGCAATGCGATATTACTGGGCGCATCCCGAAGCTTCATCACAAAACACCTATAAAATCAGCGGGGTGTCCGATGTTGATTTTACCTGTTATGGTATTGGGATTTTGCCATCAGAGCCGTTGAATTATGATGAGATGAAGTTGGAAGTGAAAGCCGGTGATGAAGCATGGAAAGCGGTTGACGCTGATTTCACACCCGACAGAATTCCAAGGGACGATTTGTATTGGACAGACCTGAATTTTACCAACGATGGCTATCCAACGCGTCAAATATCCCTGCGTATCCGCCTGCCGGAAGGCATAAGCCTGGATTCGGTGAAATTGCAGGTGTTTAGTATGGATTTTCATAGCAATAAATCAAAAGGTGAGGATCCGCGTGGCGAACCTAAAACCCAAAAAACGGGAGATTGCCCTGAATATCCGGACGTGGTACCACGGTCTGTGTGGCTTGATCCGTATTATACTCAACCGGCTTACACACCTGCAATTATATACCCACATCATGTGGTGATTCATCACGGGGCTTCACCTGATATTTATGATGATGGAGCAGAAATTGTTCGCAGTTACTGGAACTATCATGTAAATACCCTCGGCTGGAGTGACATCGGGTATAATTACCTGACGGATAAATACGGGAACATTTACAAAGGCCGGATGAATTCTGATCCGTTGAACCAGGATTGCCGGGGTGCCCATGCCGGGGCGTCAAACGATGAATCCATCGGTGTGAACTTTCTGGGAAACTCTGATGTTACCTATCCGACGAATATACAGCTTGATGTGGTGTATCAATTCCTGGGATGGTGGTTTAACAAGCGGGGATACGATCCCACCGAGTCTGCGGATATTGTGTTGCAAAGCGGAGGCACCGGCAGTATCCCAAGGATCTGCGGTCACCGTGATGTGAACATTAACGGCACCGAATGTCCGGGCGATACTTTATATGCCTTGCTTCCACAAATCCGTACCATGACCGCAGCAAGAATTCAGGCTTGTGAGTATGAGCCCCATACAGAAATAGCTGTGGCAGGGAATTGGCAAACCGAAGATTTTACGGCAGCATTCACCGATGTTGACAGCTCAGGATTTGGAATACAATCCGGGTTCTGGCAGGTGCTGGATTTTAACGGGGATGTTTGGGATGCAAATCTTAACAGGGGGCATTTCAATGACAATTTCCAAACAGCCATGCATCCTGAGTGGATTAACATAACCGGTACCTGGGAAATCAACAACGAACATTTGTATCAAAGCGATGAATCTGAAGGGAACACAAATTTATACATTCCGTTGAGGCAACGCGACACAACAGCCTATTTGTATCACTGGCAAATGAACATAGATGGTACCGGCGATAACAGGCGTGCGGGCATACATGTGTTTTGCGATTCGGCAGAACAAAGCAACCGGCATAATTCATACATGGTATATTACCGTGTTGATCAAAACACCGTGCAACTCTACAAATACACAGATAACACGTATTCGCTGCAGACGGATGATTATGCCGGGATAAATGCCGGCGAATGGTACGACTGCAAATTGTATTACAACCCTTCCACGGGTGATCTGAAAGCCTGGCTTAATGGTACGCTTGTGTCTGAATGGACGGATGATGATCCGTATTCGGAAGGAAGGCATGTTTCATTACGCACAGGCAATGCACAGGTAATGTACGATGATGTGAAAGTTTACACGGCACGGAATGAAACCGAAATGGTAACCATCGGAAATGAAGATGCGCATGTCTGGCATCAGAATCCCTATCCCGATACATCATCTTGCCGGATAAAATCGCTGTTGCTGGACAGCCTTGACAATTATTCGGCGGTGGCCGGCCTGGATGTCAACATTGACTGGACAGCTCCTGATGCGGTTGATGTACGTGATGGAGCCGGAGCAGACCAGGATACCATTTATGGATTGGAGCAATTTCCGGTGAATTGGGATGCCCCGGCTGATGTACATTCCGGGATAAATACAGTGGAGATTTCGCTTGGAACGGAACCGGAATTAGCAGATGTACAGGACTGGACACCTGTCAGTTCAGGCAATGATTTTGTTTTTACAGATGTTGATTTAATCCTTGACAGTACGTATTATGCCGGCCTCCGGATAACCAATCATGCCGGGCTTGATTTTGTTGTTTATAGTGATGGTGCATTGGCCAGGCATATAGCTGTTGCTGACTTGTTGTATGGGGAGACGGATTTGTGTGTGGATGACAGCCTTGTTTTTTATAACCTGTCTGAATACGAAGATTCGGTGACCTGGTATTTTGAAAACGGGTCTCCGGAATTTTCCTCTCAGGATACGGTGTATGTGCAATGGCCTGAAAGCGGCGATTATACGGTGAGTCTTACTGCATGGTATAATGGCAACATGACGGATACCAGCCTGAATGTAAACCTTCAATTGCATGGGCATCCATCCCCGGATTTTCATGCACTATCCACCGACGTTGAATTGCCGGATGCGTTTGTTGCCTTTGTCAATGAATCTGAACATGCCACCGGCTTTTACTGGGATTTTGGTGATGACAATTTCTCCGAACAGGCAGAACCATGGCATGTGTATGATACCACCGGTGTGTATTCTGTTATGTTGGTAGCAGCAAACGATTATTGCGCTACTGATACAATGCTGAAAGAGGATTATATCGTAGTTCAGGAGGAAAATGCCATCGGAGGCATCACATCAGCAGGGATATCAATTTACCCGAACCCTGCCAATGAAACATTGTTCGTTGATCTATCCGAATCCTCATATCACATCACTGGGGTATTGGTGGTAGATATGCAAGGCAAACGCCTGATTGAAAAACCTGTTAATGGTTTTTATTCCGGCCGCCTGTCCATTGATTTGGGAGCATTGCCTTCCGGGACGTATTTCATTGGCTTAAAGACGGATGATAATACGCTATGGCAGCGTTTTGAGATAATGGATAAATAGTTAGCACCCGTCAGCCCACCCATAAAAATCACAGATACTGCAACAGCGTTACAGATAGATAGTTTATGGGCTGACAGGTGCTAAGGGCTTATACGTAAGCAACCTATACATTTTGACTTGTTCTTTTGCCATTTGTCTGCGTTGCAAATTTTGCTTATAGTCGCAAGCTATTAGCTGATTTACCCCTTGAAAAATAACCGCGTCAATTCTGAAAGCTTTATTTTCTTACAAGCCCTAATTTCAAACGATATTAATCGCCAGCTCTTGTTATTGTTTTGGTTGTTCCTGTTGTTGTTGTTCAGGCATTGGTTGAGCTTGTTGATTTTCCTGCATGATGGTCTGGAATCTGTTTTGCAATTCCTGGTTCTGTTGCATTGCCATGTTAATTTCCTGATACCGTTGTTCAGTCAGCCCTTCTTCTTCAATTTTGTCCTGAATTTTCTTTTGTGCCTGCGGTTGGATTTCCTGTATTGAAGCCATTACAGCTTCGTATTGTTTCATTTCTTCTTCAGTGGCATCCGGTTCTTGTTCAGGATTACTGGAGGCTTGTTGTATTTGCTGATACCTTTGTACCGTCAGGCCTTCTTTCTGAATGATGGCCATCATTTCCTGCTGAATTTCCTGTTCAGCCATAAAAACGCCGGCAAATTTTTTCAACTCTTCGTCGCTTATATCACCTGCTTGAGGTTGATTTTGCTGCGAGGGGCCTTCAATATCCCCAGGCTGGTTCTGAGGTTGCTGTTTTTCCTGCGTACCCCCTTCATCATTTTCCTGGTTGTCACCGCTGTTGTTACAGCCATAAATAAACAATATGGCTACCATAATAATTCCGATTTGTTTTAAAATCATAATTTTTTAATTTTTAGTTTACATAATATTTATTGTATTTACAACGGGATGTTTTTTAATGTATTGTATTTAGGTGCTTATTAATAAAAGGAATGTGTAACCAATTGTTTACCTGATCTTCTGCTTTGGGTGCCACAACGATGCCAAAAATAAGCATAATAGTATCATGTCCCATTATGAATCAAAAGCCATAGTGATATTGTTTTGTGCTGTGAATAATTTTTTGTGCCCGAAAAAAACGGGCAACAGGATGTAATAAATGATTAAAATATATTAGTAATAACGTTTAAGAACATTAAATTATAAAAATATGAAATATTAAAAATAGATAAAACATTAAAATACGAGAATCATTAAAATCATTCAAAATAAATTATCTTATGTTAAATTGTAAATGGCAGAATATCAATAATAAAAACGTATTTAACGGTTAATAACCGTTCGTAACCGTTAAGTACGGCTAATAATTACAATAACAATATAAATTAAAAATATAAGAATAATACGCAAAGTGTATTTGTACGAATATTGCAGATATAGTCATTGTATTTTTATATTTTGCAGCCTGACGAAGGCTGGCATCCTGTGTTTTGGTACAGCGAGCTGTTTGCCCTCACGGCAGATTGACTGACAATGAAATCCTGTCCGGGAGGATAGCAAAAGCCGCTGTACCGGAACACAGATAAAGGCCGTAGGCAGATACCATGTATGATGGAGATGATCAGGTTCCCGCTGCCCAAATAAATAATCTAATTGTTATGTTTTGCTGTTATCACCCGCCCGTTTCCTTTGAAATCAATTTTCACGTTGACCCTATCTTGCGGAAGTATGTTTTCGGCAATGTCTGGCCATTCAATAAAAATCAGATCAGCGGTGTCAAGGTACTCTTCAAAGCCGGTATGTAATATTTCTTCCGGTTTTTTTATGCGGTAAAAATCGAAATGGCAAATACGTTTGCTGTCAGTGGTATAATATTCATTCAGG
>CAZGPW010000047.1:0-14079 GCA_964527535.1 uncultured Bacteroidales bacterium | reverse complement strand
GGTTCTACTGCATTTTTAATGGGTTATGATTAACCCGCTGCTTACCTAATCCTATTGTGTAATACCGGTAAGTTTCAATTCTGAAGTACGAAAACAGGTGTATAATTAGCTTTTCTATGTGGGCCTATGTGACCTGCTGTGGTTCAAAAATTTGGAAACATCTCAGTTTGGAACCACATTAGGCACTGAGAGTTAGCAACAAATAGTATCTGGTTAATCATTAAGTCCACTTTTCTAAAGGGTTATTTTCGCCACAAAATCACAAAAACACAAAATCCCACGAAATTTCTATGGGTTGTTAATCTGTGTTTTGTGGGATTTAGAGCTTTGGTGCTTTGGTGGCATTTTTTTTTAGGATGTACTCATCATTTAATGGATTAAAGAATATTAAAACGAATAATTAAAATCACATAAATTTTCACCTTTAGATATTTTTGGTTTTCCACTAAGTTTGCAGTATAACCATTTGTTCTTTTATCATCTACAATTATCTTTGCAACATGGAAACTCCGCAAATCATATTCTGGATTATCATTGTTATTCTGGTAGCTGATTTTATTGTCGGAAAAGTTGTATCGGCAAAGAATTATGCATGGCGGGATAAAAAGCCTTCAAAGCACCTTGCCGATGTATATGACGACAAGAAATACAAGAAATATCAGGCGTACAGCAAGGCCAACTATAAAATCGGAACCCTGTCATCTTCCTTGATGTTTATCCTTACCCTGACTGTCTTCTTTTGGGAAGGGTTTGCCTGGCTGGATCAATTTTTAAGCCGGTATATTGATTCACAAATATGGTTGAGCATGGCTTTTTTTGCTGCCATTGGATTGGTAACAGGCATCATTTCTTTGCCATTTTCCATATACGATACGTTTGTGATTGAGGAACGGTTTGGTTTCAACAAAACCACGCCCCGCACCTTTGTTTTTGATCTGCTCAAAAATTTGTTGTTATCAATTATCATTGGCGGCGGTCTTTTGTATGTGATTTTACAGATATATCACGCTACCGAAACATGGTTTTGGTTGTTGGCATGGATAATCATAAGCCTGTTTTCAATTTTTATGGCGGAATTTTATTCCACCTTGATTGTGCCGTTGTTTAACAAGCAAAAACCGTTGGAAGAGGGAGAACTCAAAGAAAAAATATCAGAATTTGCCAAACGTGCAGGTTTTCAACTTGACAACGTATATGTCATTGATAATTCAAAACGATCAACAAAAGCAAATGCATATTTTACCGGCCTGGGTAAAAAGAAACGCATTGTGCTTTTTGATACCCTGCTCAATGATTTTACCCCCGATGAAATCGTTGCAATACTTTCCCATGAAATCGGGCATTACAAAAAAAGGCACATTCATAAAAGCCTGGTTTTATCATTGATAAACACAGGCATTGTACTATACCTTTTTGGTTTGTTTGTCGGCAAAGATGTATTCAGTCAGGCACTGGGGGCAGAAGAAGCAAAATTTCATTTAGGAGCCATTGTTTTTATGGTATTGTATTCTCCTGTATCCACAGTAACCGGCATCCTGATGAATAAATTATCAAGAAAAAATGAACGCGAAGCTGATGGTTTTGCGTCACAGCACGGACAAAGCCAACATCTGATCAACGCTTTGAAAAAACTTGCCCGCGAAAACTTATCCAACCTGACACCTCACCCGTGGCATGTGTTTCTGAATTATTCCCATCCACCACTGGCAGAAAGGGTAAAACAGCTGTCTGATTAATTGTATAAAACTTTTGGTTCTACTGTAAAATTCCTGTCAAATTTATTATGACTGTATGCATCAAACAAAGAACTGAAATTAAGAATAAAAGACACTGATTAGAATATTTCAAGCATGTCCCTATGCACCGTAAAGGTTAATATCTTTAACTTAATATAATCCTCATGCATGAAATAGTATCCGAATTTTTTTGAATCTTCTTCAACGTTGCGTGAACCGCTGCTTGAATCTTTTACCAGGTACCACATATCCCCTTTGTATTTCTGATAGCCTGTGATATGCATAATGTGGTCATCGGAAGTGGAATTGTTATCAAACCTGAACTCCCTGGCATTGGCATTGATGTTTTTTGAAGGGATATCAAAATCGGGAATAACAGCTGCATTTGTGTTTCTGGAAAAACCGGCTTCACTGACATCGCCACCAATGGCTACAGAATAACCGTTTATAAGCGATGCATTCAACATATCCATGTAATCCTCAAGCGAAAGGTTCCGGTAGGTATCGCACTTCCACCAGTTGTCCGGTACTTTATACATGGCTTGTGTGTTATAAGGGAATTCAATGGTTGACATAACATCCACGTAATCATCAGGGTTGATTTTTAAATAAGAATCCCTGAAGCTTGCGGGGGTGTATTGTTTGCCTTTATATTTGAAATTTTCAGGTGGTTTTCCGATGTGATGATTCATGATGGATTTGATGGTTGAAATTACCCTGTCTTCGTTCCATGCAGCGGAACTTTTTACATTCTCCAGATAAGTATTCATTTCTTTTGCCATTTTAGCGTGCGTATGGTAGGTACGTTCCTGAGGAAGGCCTGAATAAGCATCGTTGGGAACGGCCCCGTGCAGTTTGATCATCCGGGTGACAGCATTTGCTTGTGATCCTTGTGAAAAATGGGACTCCCCGCGTGTTTGCACAAATCGCCTTGCTTTTTCAACGTATTCCCAATATACAGTATAAATTTCAGACAGTTTTACCGCATCGCCTCCAAGCCGCTTATGTTCGGATTCAAAAAATGAGGTACCGCCATAAGCCCAGCATGTGCCGGCATTTCCCTGAGATAAAGTGGGTTGTGCCCATACACTGGTATATTCATCCGGGTCATCTGGTAATTTCAAATCCGATTGATCCATTACCAGGTGTTTTTCCTGTGATTTCTTGTTCAGTTCCTGGTTTACTTTTCTGACATCTTTCAGAATAAACTGGTGATAAAAACCAGGTTCATAGGTTTTGTATTTTAACTGATCTTGCTGGCCTGTTGCAAAAACAGACAAAGCAAATACTGAAATGATAAGTATGGCTGTTCTTCTCATAATGCTCTTTTGGGGGGTGAAAATACAGAAAATTATCCGGATGGTAAAATATTGCCGTTTCAACCAATATAAAACACAACATAATCTTGTTTATTTGAATACTGGTTTAGATTTTTCTTGATGGTACTATCATAATTTTGTATCTTGCGCGAAAAATCATTTGGTATGAAAAAATCAAAACTTTTAATCCTGACTTCAATACTATTATTGGTAATAATTGTTTTTTCATCTTGCTCAAAAGTAATGTATAAACCAAGCATGCAGAATGTTCCTTTGATGCAAAATAAAGGGGACTTTAAATCTACAGTTTCATATAATAATTACCAGGTAGCTTACGCCACATCCGATAACATTGCTGTCATGGCAAACGGGCATTACAACCGGAATCAATGGGCAAGCAGTTTTTCAGATACTACCACCACGAAGGAGTACGATACCAAAAGATGGTCTGTTGATGGTGGAGCAGGGTATTACAAACCTTTTTCGGATTATGTTTTTGAAACCTACGTTGGTGGAGGCTACGGATCTTACGATTTTGATTATGATAAATACGAATACGATACCTATGTCATGACAAAAGAATATAACGTTCAATCATGGAGAGGTTTTATTCAGCCATCCATAGGCTATTGTTCCAGCTATGCTGACATCGCTTTCAGCACCCGCCTGATGTACGTCGGGTTTTTCAATCCCACTTCAAGCCACTACAACGAGGCGGAATTAGCAGAGGAAGAACTTACTGACCTTGAGCACTATACATTTACTTTTATTGAACCGGCCCTGACGATGCGATTTGGGATTCCCAAAGGGAAACTACACATGCAACTTATATATACCCAAAAACTGAATCAACAACAGTTAAATTACTTCCCAATCAACCTTAATTTCGGAATCACCATCAATATCTCAGAATTTTAC
Source organism: uncultured Bacteroidales bacterium (assembly GCA_964527535.1). GTDB lineage: Bacteria > Bacteroidota > Bacteroidia > Bacteroidales > ML635J-15 > JAQIBY01. The sequence continues at coordinate 10,106 of CAZGPW010000047.1, read as the reverse complement.
AAACAACAATCTGACAGTTCTTTTGAGAATTAAATTTGTTATCCGGCCTTTTAATAACGAGGGCAACATGTTGACTGGAAATCAATATCAACGGTAATTACATTAAACTTTTTAAATGCACATTGGATAAACCATAAATTTTAATAACTTGCATTCAAAATTAAATTATCAGTAGCCATGAAAAACCACATTTTTGCTCGCATGCTAGTATTGCCATTATTTCTGGGAATAACCATTGCATTCTTGTCTTCTTGCAAGGAAGATGAGCCCACCGACGAGATTGACATGTCAGAAATGCTCAAAACCGGGACCAGCATAGATGTCACCAAAAACCCAAATGGCATTACTCCCCTGTCCGCAGAAATTTCTTTTGAAACAAAATGGGCTGTAAAAGTGGATTTGGAGATCAAAGGAAATTTGCCTGTTGTCCAATCGTGGTCAACGTATTCAAAAAGCCATACTGTTCCTGTTACCGGCCTGTATGCCGGCCGCGATAATGAAATTAGCCTTACCTTGTCTTGTGACGATGGCAGATACGCCGAAAAAAACTTCATCATAGCAACTGACAGCCTGCCCGCATATTTTCCCCAGGTCAGTATTCAAAAAGATAACATGACTGAAGATGCCATGTTTTTGGCCACCATGGTTTATGCTGATAATCCATCTCCAAGGCTCGAACCCTTTATCTTTGACAGGCAGGGCAATATCCGTTGGTGGATGGATTTATCAGAATTCAACGGGAATGGCCTATTGTCCGAGCGTACGGAAAGTGGGAATATCGTTGTTGTAAACGGTAACAGGATAATGGAATACAACATGACAGGAGAACTTGTTAATGATATAACCGTACCGGGCTATACTTTTTACAACGACATGACTGTATTGCCCAATGATAACTTTGCATGTATTGCGACAAAAACCGGCGCAACCATTGTACATAATGATGCTGAAATTCCAAGCGTTAAAGACCATTTTCTGGAAATAGAACGTAATTCCGGAACCATATTACAGGAATGGAATTTACAGGATGTCCTTGATGTGAACAGAGATGTTGTTGCTTATTCAGAAGGAGATTGGCTGCATCTGAATGCCATTTCTTATTGGCTTGATGATGATACTTATGTGCTTTCAGGCCGTAATCAGGGCATCGTAAAAATCGGGAGAAGCAATGATCTTAATTGGATATTAGCCCCCCACTATAACTGGGGTAATGCAGGAGCAAATGGGAGTGATATCCCTACAGCACCTTACCTTCTGACAGCGGTGGATGCTTCCGGACAAGCCTTCATTGATAATGTCCAATTAGGATATCAAACAGCTGGTAATTTTGAATGGCCATGGGGACAACATGCTTCTACCTTATTGGATAATGGCAATATCGTGGTTTTTGACAATGGCATGAACAGAGGATTTGAAGAGGATGACCCTAAATATTCAAGGGCTGTAGAATATTCAGTCGATGAGACCGACACTACGGTACAACAAGTATGGGAATACGGAAAAAACCGGGGAGCTGAATTTTACTCTCCTTTCGGGGGCGATGTGGATGTGCTTGATAATAGTAACAGGCTGGTAACATCAGGCACAATCAATCACAACGGTACACATTACGCTACAATTGTGGAAATCACCTACCCTGGAAATACCGAAGTTTTTGAAGCTAATCTGTACTTTCAGGACATTGATGGGGATGACACCGGATCTGCAGAGACATCCGATATGATTTACAGGGCTGAAAAAATCAGCCTGTATCCGGACAGCCAATAATGTTATTCCCTCAAAAAACCGGTAATTAATTAATTTATAACAGAAATATATAGTTTATGCTTACATATAGAAATGATTCGATTGAAGGATTGATCACGGAAAGGGAATGGGATGTTTCACTGCAAAATATAAACAAACAAAACCTGGCACTTCATAAAGGATCAGGTGCGGGAAACGATTTTCTTGGCTGGGTGGATTTGCCCAAAACCGCATTGAAAGCGTGGCCTGATGCATATCAAAAAGCAATGGATATGATGGGCGGTATGGACAATGTTGTTTGTGTAGGGATAGGAGGATCGTATCTTGGTGCCAGGGCTGTGATGCATGCGTTGAGAAAGCCGTTTTCAAAACAAACACCTGAAATTTTATTTGCCGGTCACCACCTGGATGCTGACTATCATCAGGATTTGCTTAGCTACCTTGAAAATAAAAATTTTGGAGTGATAGTGATCAGCAAATCAGGTACCACCACAGAGCCGGCCATAGCGTTTCGCCTGCTGACAGACCTTTTGAAAAAACAGGGGCACGGAAAACAGTTGCACAAGCATATTATTGCCATCACGGATGCAAAAAAAGGAGCTTTGCGCACGCTTGCCGATGAATTAAACCTGATGTCTTTTGTTGTGCCGGACGATGTGGGAGGGAGGTACTCGGTTTTTACGCCCGTAGGTTTGGTTCCCCTGGTTGTTGCCGGTGTGGAGGTAATAGCACTGCTCGAAGGCGCCAAAGCTATGTCAGAAGAAGTTGGTTATGTGCAATTACCGGGAAAAAACCCTGCCCTCCAATATGCCGCTTTCCGGAAATTGATGTGGGACAAAAACAAAAGCGTGGAAATACTGGCCAATACACAGCCATCGTTAGCTTATGTTGCCGAATGGTGGAAGCAATTGTTTGGTGAAAGTGAAGGCAAAGAAAAAAAAGGCCTTTTTCCTGCCAGTATCAATTTAACAACTGACCTGCATTCACTTGGTCAGTTTATTCAGGAAGGAAATCCGCTGATGTTTGAGACCTTTCTTGAAATCGGCTCCCCGGATAAATCATTATCCATACCGCACGATGAGGCCAATCGTGACAATTTGAATTACATCGCCGGGAAACATGTCTCTTATGTCAATCAGCAAGCCTCAGAAGGCACGTATCAGGCTCATAAAGATGGCGGTGTACCTGTATCACGCATTGTCATTGATAAAAATGATGCATATCACCTGGGAATGCTTTTGTATTTCTTTGAAAAAGCCTGTGGCATGAGTGCGTATGCACTGGGTGTTAATCCGTTCAATCAACCCGGTGTGGAGGCGTATAAAAATAATATGTTCCGGTTGCTGGGAAAGCAATAGTGATACCAAGAGGTTCCAAACCAAGATGTTTCTAAATTATTGAACTATCGTAGTTCACATAGGCTCATACCAATGTTATCTAATGCTTACCCAACCTTTATGCCTTTGTCTCTGATGTTGTGGATGGTTCTGTGTAGAAACACAAATGCCATAATGCCCACAATCAGATTGGCTGTAAAACCGGCCCAGAAAATACCGTTCAATCCAATGATTTGTGACCCCACCCAGGCCAGTGGAACATAAAGCAAAAGCATCCTGGCCACAGCAAAAAAGGTAGCAGGGTAGGGGCGGTTTATCCCATTAAAGCCGGAAGTGCTTAACATTACCAATCCCTGAAAGCTGTAACTGGCACCTACAATGAGGAAATACCGGTTTGCCATATCAACCACCACTTCATCTCCGGTGAAAACTGAAGCAATCTGATCTCCCAGAAACACGAAAACCATAAACATTAAAAATCCCCATGACAGCGAAAATCCACCTGTATAGCGCAGGGATTTGAAAATACGTGAGAATTTATTTGTACTGATGTTTTGACCAATAAAAATGATTAGCACTGATCCCAGGGCGGCAATTGTCATCAATACAAACATCTCAACACGTGAGGCCACACCAAAAGCCGCTACGGCTTCTTCGCCATGGGTGGCAATGATTCTGGTAATGATGCCAATGGACAGAGGGGTGATCAGCATGCCTAAAGCTGCAGGCCCGGCAATATAAATGAGCTTGCCCCAGGTGTGAAATATTTCTTTTATCCTGCCAAAATGCAGGGTAAGCAGGTTTTCCCGCCTGATAAGCACAATAAGTATGAAAATCAGGCCTGTACTGCGACCGATGACCGTGGCCAGGGCTGCTCCTTTTATTCCCATTTCAGGAAAGGGTCCATATCCGAATATCAGCAGGGGATCCAGGATGATGTTAACAAGGGCCGACGTTACCATCAGCATCCCCGGTATAAAAGTATCTCCCGTAGCCCTGACAATGTTATTGCCTATCATGGGTATAACAACAAAGGCCACTCCGTAATACCAGATGCTCATGTAATCGTAAATGTATGGTATGATCTCGTCGCTTGCACCCAGCGCCTCAAACAGTGGCCGGATGGTTAATAAACCGGCTATAACAAAAAGGAACACCACAATCACCCCCAGCAAAATGGAACGGCTGGCCATTAACCTGAGGTTTTCCCGGCTTTCTGTGATGATATTTCTTGATATCAGTGAACTGGTACCGATGCCAATGCCCACCGATAAACTGTTTATAAACATTATGACCGGAAAACTGAACCCCATAGCAGCCAATGGATGTACACCAAGTTTGCCGATGAAATAAGTGTCTGCAAGGTTGAAGATCACCATGCCAAACATACCGAAAAGCATGGGCCAGGCCAGGTGAAAAAGCTGTTTGCCTATTTTGCCTTCAGTCAGGTTTTTACGCGTTTTCTTCATCTGTGTTTCTCAGGTTCTCCAGCGCTTCAAAAGCATTGGATTTCATCTTGTCCATCAAATCAAAAAATGTTTCCCTCTCTTCATCACTGAGATCTTTTACCAACTGCAAACTCCACCCGTCAAAAACGTTCATCAGTTTTTCTTTAATTGCTGTTGTCTTTGCTGTGATGTAAATCTGTTTTTCCCTGCGGTCTTTGTCCGATGCCTTACGAAGGATATAGCCATGATTTTCAAGGCGTTCAATTTGTGATGTGACAGATGATTTGTCCAGATGCAGATGCCTTGCCAGCGTTTTTTGGCTGATGCCATCGTGTTTGCAGATGTAATGTAATGTCCGGATTTGTGCGTGACCGATGGAAAAATTATCCAGCTTGTGGTGAAAATATTTATGTGCACAGCGCGCCAATATACCGATTTCTTTTCCGGCTGAACGATGTTTGGTGTTTATCATGCTGCAAACATAGGGTATATTGGTTGGAGTTCCAACTAAAAAAACATTATTCGCCAAAACGGTAACCGATCCCTGATTCCGTAATGATAAGAGAAGGTGATGATGGATTTGTCTCAATTTTTTTTCTCAATTGTGCCATAAAAACCCTAAGGTATTGAGTTTGTTCAATATATCCGTGTCCCCAAACCTCTTTTAAAATGTATTTATGCGTGAGGACCCTGCCATGATTTTTTGCCAGCAGCGACAACAAGGAAAACTCGGTTGCTGTTAGCCTTATGAGTTTGTTATCTTTTTTTGCTGTGTGCCTGAATAAGTCAATCTGTAAGTTCCCAAATTGCAATATGTTTTCATCAGAATCATCTTCAGTTACTCTAATTGCCGCCCGGATCCGAGCCAGCAGTTCTCCTGACCTGAAAGGTTTGGTTAAATAGTCATTGGCTCCGTTATCCAGTGCTTGAATGATTTCGGCTTCTGAATTCCTGACAGATAATATGATGATTGGTTTAAAATACCATTCCCTGAGTTTTTGCAAAATGATTTGGCCGTCAGTATCAGGTAATCCTAAATCCAAAATGATTAATCCGGGCTTTCGTGTTGCGGCATCAACCATTCCTTGTTTGCCATTTATTGACTGAATAATATTATACCCACTGGCAGTCAGTGTGATTTCCAGAAGACGCCGTATCTGTAATTCATCATCAATGACCAATATTGTTTTGTTATTATTCATAATCCGCAAATTAGCTTATATTTTATGTAATTCAGGCTTTTCTGATGGTAGCCTTATGATAAATTTTGCCCCTTTATTTTTTGAATTCATAACCTGTATGTTTCCGTTATGAGCGACAACGAAACCTTTTGCTATTGAAAGGCCAAGCCCCAAACCTCCTGTATTTGTACTGTTAACCCTGAAAAACTTTTTGAATACGTTTTTTAGCTCTTTTTCCGGGAAACCTGGGCCTTCATCACATACTTCAATAGTAAAATTGTTATGCTCACTTATAACCGTAATATTGATTTTTGTCCCTGGAGGTGCGTATTGAATTGAATTTAATAAAAGATTATACAATACTTGTTCCATCAATCCAAAATCAAATTTCACGAGGGGGAATTCTTTTGGAATATTGATTTTTAAAACAAATGGTTTTAATTCATCTTTCAGGTCTGTTGTTACCTGGTTAATTAGGTCGTTGATATCATACCAGTCAAGTCGTAATGATATGTGCCCGCTTTCAAGGCGTGAAATGTTCAGCAGGTTTTCAATTAACCTGTTCAAACGCAATGAAGCTGTGAAAATTTCAGCACAAAGTGCTCTTTCAACATGTTTCGGATTTTCTGTGTTAATAATAGAATCTGAGGCACCCATTATGGTTGCAACAGGAATTCTCAATTCGTGAGAAATAGAGTTGAAAAGGGTTTTATATAATCTGTCTGATTCATCAAGAAAACGTGCTTTTTGTGCCATTTCGTCAAGAAATTCCCTTTCAATAGCGTTGGATATTTGTGATATAAACGTATCCCAGTAGGATTTTTGATCTTTGTTTTTGGGTACAAAATTCTTGACGGCAAGTACGCCTGTAGTTAATCGATTCCCTTTTAAGGGAAAAAAATTGTAGGTTGATGCTTGCTTGGTAGTATCGTTAATTTCTGTTGTATGTGCCTGAAATGCTTTATCTGCACGTTTAAAGGCCTTATCTGGTAAGCTTTTATTATCTTGTAAATGGATTTTATTAATGAGCTTATTGTTTCCATCCTGCAAAAGAAATAGTGGGTAAACTCTAAAATTGTCATGTATTTTTTTTGTTGATTCTTTCAGTAGTTCATCTGTTCCGCTTGCTTTAGAGAGTTCTTTTGTAAGCTGAAATAAAGCATTGGTTTTCTTTTCGCGTTCACGGGCAATTTGTTCTTGTTTTCTTACGCGAGTGGTTAATACCCCATTTACAAGCGCTATGAAGAAAAATAAGCCGAAAATAAGGTTGTCTTCAGTTTTTTCCATCATGAATGTATAGTGAGGTGGGATAAAAAAGTAATTCCATACCAATGCACTGAGTGATGATGCTAATAGCACAGGGCCTATACCTAAAAAAGTAGATAATAATGATACGACAAAAAGAAGAATAAACGAAACCACATGATAATTTTGTGTGTTTGCTAATGGAATACATACAATAGCAACACCACTGATAATGACAATGACCAGGATATACTTGATAAATTGGTTGTTCAGAAAAGATTTAAACATAAATCATAATCTTGTTATTCATGATTTGCATTATATTGAAAACCAAAAGTAACGAAATAATGAAATGACTAAGTCAAAATTGCCAATAAGTTTTGGTAAACAAAACTAAAATCGTATAAATTTCGAGCCTGCCTGTGATCATTAAAAAGGAAAGAATAAGTTTTGCAGTTTCAGGTAAATGGGCAAAATTGCTTGCAGGACCCACAGTTCCAATGCCCGGGCCTATGCCTGCCATACTTGTCGCGGCTGAGCCGGCAGCCGTTTGGATGTCTAATCCAATCAGTGATAAAACAATGGTGCCGACAGCAAAAACCAACATATACAATGCGATGAAAGTTAAAATGGAGCGATTAGATTCCTCGTTCACTAGATTCCCGTTGAGGTTGACAGTGAGTACGGCACGAGGATGCACCAGATGCCGGAACATATTTTTGATGTTTTTCCAGAAAACCACGTGCCTTGCCATTTTAATGCCACCTGCTGTTGACCCAGTGCTTCCACCAAAAAACATGGTGAAAAATATCAATATCCATGCAAAAGCAGGCCATTGTAAATAATCTGCTGTGGCATAGCCGGTACATGTCAGAATAGAAATCACATTAAAAAAACTTTCCCGAAAAGCGGTTTCAAGCGGTTTCCCCATGTTAAAGTATAAAACACAGGTTATAATAAGAGCTATTCCCAACACAACGCTAACATAGAATTTCACTTCACTGTTCATCCTAATTTTAGTAAATTCCCGACTGATGAGGAAATAATAAATAATAAAATTGGTTCCTGACAAAAACATAAAGACCGTGACCACATACTGAATGTAAGGGGAGTAATCACCTAAGCTTGTGTTCTTTGGAGAAAATCCACCGGTGGCAATTGTCCCAAATGCATGGCACACGCTTTCAAATAAATCCATGTTTCCAAGCAACAACAAGATGATTTCTATGATAGTCAGGCTAATGTATATTGTCATTATTTTTATCCCAACAGACCGGATTCTTGGTTGAATCTTTTCCTGTAAAGATGATTCCAACGTAAAGAGATGATAAGCTCCCATCCTGAACCATGGCATAATGAGTATAAACAGCGCTATAATACCCAGTCCTCCAATCCAATGTGTAAGGCTGCGCCAGAAAAGTATTGATTTTGGCAATGCTTCAATATCTGTCAGGATTGATGACCCTGTGGTTGTAAAACCGGAAACAGATTCAAACAATGCGTTAATGAAATATGGTATTGTTTCTGAAAAAATATAGGGCAATGTGCCTGCAATGCATATCAAAATCCAGGTTAAGCTGACCGTTAGATAAGCTTCTTTCTTATTTAAATCACTGTTTTTATCTTTTCGTTTTGTTAAATAATGAAGTCCAATACCAATGCCCAGAGTAATAAGCCCTGAATAGATGAATGGAGAAACAGACTCTTTATAATAGTACCCAACTAATGAACACAGCAATATTGATATTGAAATTATTATAAATATTCTGCTGATTATGCTGAAAATCAATCGAAAATCTATCCCTTTCATTCATTTTATCTCCATCTTAATGATTGTGTATATTATTATAAAACAAATTAAACCTTGATTTTATAAATGCAACATAAAATTCGGTAATGAAGGTGTAAATATTTTATAAAGATTAGCACCCCTGATGGTTTGATTGTACCTGTTATGCAAAGTTGCGTCAATCCTGTTTCCGACGCTGCTTAGTTACGCCGGACAAGTTGTCGCCAGGCTAGTTTACAATACATGAGTATCTGAAACAATACCTATAATTTTATCATGACTAATATTTTATCATTTCTTTACGGTTCTTTGCCCCTCTGCAAAACTCTACGAAACAACCTACTATACCGCAAAGTTACGCAGAAAAGCGCTAAGCACTACAGAGGAATGGAAGAAATGAATATGAGCAATTTCAATAACCTGTCCGGAGTCCGAAGTGCGTAGTCAACTGCGAACTTCTGTCTTCCGACTTCCGTCTCCGGACTGTTTTATCATTTAATGATTGCTTTTTTACAATTCATAATCAATCACTTTCATGATGAAATTTTAATAACAATAAAGGAACTTAGGTAACCTTTCAGATATTCTTATTAACTAAAATTAAACACGCTCATTGGACAGAAAAGCCCAAAAAGAAAACCATGCAGTTATACACTAAAAGTTGGGTTTATGTTCGTATTTCTCATAAAACTCAACAATGGTATTAACGGCCTCATCTGCGGTGTCAACCAGGTGATAAATATCAAGGTCGTCTGGTGAAATGTTATTTTCACGGAGCACTTTGTCTTTTATCCAATTGATCATGTCATGCCAGTAGGATTTTCCGACCATTATGATGGGGAACCTGGCAATTTTGCCTGTTTGTATCAGGGTGATGGATTCAAACAATTCGTCAAATGTTCCAAAACCGCCGGGCAAAACGATAAAACCCTGACTGTATTTCATGAACATCACTTTTCTGACAAAGAAATAATCAAAGGTCAGTATATTATCAGGGTCAATGTATTTGTTGGGCTGCTGTTCAAATTCCAGTTTGATATTGCATCCGATGGATTTGCCGCCTGTTGCTTTGGCGCCTTTGTTGGCAGCCTCCATGATGCCGGGGCCTCCTCCGGTTATAACCCCGTACCCATGTTGTGTTAGTTTGGCACCAATATCTTCAGCAATTTTGTAGTATTTAGTATTTGGTTTTGTACGGGCGGAACCAAACACCGAAACACTTGGCCCCAAACGCGCAAGCCTTTCGTATCCCTGGACAAATTCCGACATGATTTTAAATGTGCCCCAGCTGTCGTTGCTTTTGATTTCTACCCAGTTTTTTTCTTTAAATGAATCCCTTATTTTATCGTCATCAATCATA
>CAZGPW010000046.1:0-7535 GCA_964527535.1 uncultured Bacteroidales bacterium | reverse complement strand
GATGTTTATCAACATATCACCAAAGGTTTGACATATGTTATGTTTTGATTCTTAAAAAACATGTATTTTCGCAGTCGATAAATAATTAATAAACGTTTTTATGGCTACTGATCATAATCTTTTTACAGACTTTCCGGAAACCAGTACGGAAACATGGATGGAAAAAGTCAAAAAAGACCTCAAAGGTGCCGACTTTGAACGCAAACTGGTCTGGAAAACCTTGGAAGGCTTTAATGTAATGCCTTTTTACAGTCTGGAAAACCTTAGGGAAAAAGAATACCTGAATACACATCCAGGCGAATTTCCATATACCCGGGGCACGGAAACAAACAGCACCTGGCAGGTAAGGCAGGATATTGATGTCAACAATGTTTCTAATGCCAACAAGAAAGCACTGGATATCCTCAACAAAGGGGTGACTGCGATCGGGTTCAATGTAAAACAGGAGCTGTCTCCCGGGGATATCGAAACCCTGCTCAACGGCATTGTCATTGAATCTTTGCCGGTGTATTTCAATTCAGACCATAACACAAATCACCTGAATGTACTGGCTGAGTTTGTAACGAATAAAGGGCTTGATAAACATAAAATTTCAGGAGCGGAAGATTTTGATCCCCTCAGCGCCCTGGTTTTGAATGGTTTTATCCGGTCAGGCAAAGAAACATGGGATATGGTTGAAAAAACCATGCGTAATGCGAAAAACCAACTTCCCCGTTACCGTCCTCTCAGCGTTAATGCAAAACATTTCCAGAATGCCGGTTCAAACCTTATCCAGGAACTTGCATTCGGGTTATCCATGGCCGTTGAATACCTTGATAAACTCACCGAAACCGGATTAAGCATTGATGATATAGCTCCCCGCCTGCAATTTAATTTCGCATCCGGCAGCAATTACTTCATGGAAATTGCAAAACTGAGGGCCGCTCGCATGCTGTGGGCACACATTGTAAATAAATACAACCCCGGACATAAAGACATAACAAAAATGCACCTTCATGCAGAAACCGCCACGTGGAACATGACGGTTTATGACCCCTATGTCAACATGTTACGTGCTACCACAGAAACCATGTCCGCTGCCCTGGGAGGAGCCAAAAGCATCAACGTGCTGCCAGCCAACATTGTGTATGAGGAACCTACAGAATTCTCCGAACGCATGGCGAGAAACATACAACTCATCCTTCAGGAAGAAGCGCATTTCAATAAAATCCAGGACCCGGCAGCAGGATCATATTACATTGAAAACCTGACCGATAGTATGGCTGAGGAAAGCTGGAAATTGTTTCTTGAAATTGAAAATGCAGGTGGTTTTATCCAGGCTTTTAAAGACAATGTCATTCAGGATAAAATTGACGCAACCATTGAGGCTAGAAAAAAGAAACTGTCAACGCGCAAAGAAGTGCTTGTGGGAACTTCACAATATCCCAACAGCGAAGACCGCATTGACGAAAACATCAACCTCAACCGCTTGTTTGATTCTCAGAAAAAAGATACCGGAAACGGACGTCCCCTCAGAACATTTCGCATTGCAGAAGAATTTGAAGCCATGCGGATAAAAACCGAAAAAAGTAAAACCATTCCCAAAGTCTTTATGCTGACCATCGGAAATCCGGCGATGAGAAGTGCAAGAGCGCAATTTGCGTCCGGTTTTTTTGCAGTAGCCGGTTTTGATATCATCAACAACATTGGTTTCGAAACCATTGAAGAAGGATACAAAGCAGCCGAAAAAGCAGGTGCCAACATCATTGTGTTGTGCAGTTCAGATGATGAATATGAACAATTTGGCAAAACACTGGCCAACATCAATGATAATAAAGCCATCCTTGTGGTTGCCGGAAATCCGGAATGCAAACCGGAGCTGGAAAAAGCAGGAATAGAACATTTTATTCATGTAAAATCCGATATATTATCAACATTAGGAAATTTTCAAACCATTTTGGGAATATAGAATTTTGTAAATATAAATAATAGTCATAAAGGGTTATGTTAATATCAGTTAAAATCGGTTGCTTATGATACTTTCGAAATTAGAGGGGTTAGGTGTTAGGGGTTAGGTTTTAGGAAACTTGCCCTCCTAACACCTAAACCCTAAAACCTATTAATCGTAACCGTTCTTAACTGATATTACCGTTATTAACCAATTTTAACTGATTAGTTACTAAAATTTTAAATTATGAAACCTGATTTCACATCCATACATATCAAAAGCAAACAGCCAACGCTCAGTGATAAAGAATGGGAAAAATTCAACAACATCACCAAAGACCAGGAAACACCTGAAAAAATCAAGGTAAAACCTGTATATACAAAGCAAGACCTTGAGAGCATCAATCACCTCAATTACGCTGCCGGGATTCCACCGTATTTAAGGGGGCCTTATTCGGCCATGTATGCAGTACGCCCATGGACCATCAGGCAATATGCCGGGTTTTCCACTGCCGAAGAATCAAACGCATTTTACCGCCGCAATCTGGCAGCCGGTCAAAAAGGCCTTTCGGTGGCTTTTGACCTGGCTACACACCGTGGGTATGATTCAGATCATGAACGCGTAACCGGTGATGTTGGAAAAGCAGGTGTTGCGATTGATTCTGTTGAAGACATGAAAATTCTCTTTGATGAGATCCCCCTCAATAAAATGTCTGTCTCCATGACAATGAACGGCGCTGTATTGCCTGTTATGGCATTTTATATTGTTGCAGGATTGGAACAAGGAGCAAAGCCGGAAGAAATGGCCGGTACAATTCAAAATGATATCCTCAAAGAATTCATGGTGAGGAATACATACATTTACCCGCCTGAATTTTCCATGCGCATCATTTCGGATATTTTTGAATATACATCCCAAAAGATGCCAAAGTTCAATTCCATTTCCATTTCCGGATATCACATGCAGGAAGCCGGTGCCACTAACGACATTGAGCTTGCTTACACGCTGGCAGACGGTCTGGAATACATCCGTACAGGCATCAAGGCCGGTCTTGATATTGATGCCTTTGCACCCCGCCTGTCCTTTTTCTGGGCCATTGGGATGAACCATTTTATGGAAATAGCTAAAATGCGTGCTGCGCGTATGCTGTGGGCAAAGATTGTCAAGCAATTCAATCCCAAAAACCCAAAATCCATGGCACTCAGGACGCATTCGCAAACTTCAGGCTGGTCACTGACCGAACAAGACCCCTTCAACAACATTGCCAGAACCTGCATTGAAGCCATGGGTGCCGCACTGGGACACACACAGTCGCTGCATACCAACGCCCTGGACGAAGCCATTGCCCTGCCAACCGATTTTTCAGCGCGCATTGCCAGGAACACGCAAATATACCTGCAGGAAGAAACACAAATCACCAGGCAAGTAGATCCATGGGGAGGCTCATATTACTTGGAAACGCTGACCAAAGAAATTGCAGACCGTGCATGGGAACACATTCAGGAAATTGAAAGCCTCGGAGGCATGACCAAAGCCATCGAAACAGGGGTGCCTAAAATGCGCATTGAAGAAGCGGCGGCAAGAACACAAGCTAAAATAGATTCAGGCGTACAAACCATTGTGGGTGTCAACAAATACCGCCGCGAAAAAGAAGACCCCATTGACATTCTGGATGTGGATAACTCTGCCGTGCGGGAATCACAAATAAAACGTTTACAAAAACTGCGTGCCAAAAGAAATGAAACCGAAGTGCAGGCAGCCCTTGATGCCATTACCAAAGCAGTGGAAACCAAGAAAGGCAACCTGCTTGAGCTGGCCATTGATGCCGCCAAAAAACGGGCTAGCCTCGGAGAAATTTCTGACGCATGCGAAAAAATTGTCGGGAGGTACCAGGCCGTGATCAAATCTATCAATGGAATTTATTCATCTGAAAGCAAAAATGACAACAGCTTTGAGAAAGCAAAAAAATTATGTCAGAAATTTGCTGATAAAGAAGGACGCCAGCCGCGTATTATGGTAGCTAAAATGGGCCAGGACGGCCACGACAGAGGCGCCAAAGTGGTTTCTACCGGGTATGCCGACATTGGTTTTGATGTTGACATCGGACCCCTGTTCCAAACCCCGGCAGAAGCCGCCCGGCAGGCGGTGGAGAATGATGTACACATTCTGGGCATCAGCTCACTCGCTGCAGGCCACAAAACCCTTGTCCCTGCCGTAATGGAAGAGCTGAAGAAGCTCGGTCGCGAAGACATCATGGTGATTGTCGGCGGTGTCATCCCGCACCAGGACTATGATGAATTGTATGAACAAGGCGTTGCTGCCATCTTTGGGCCGGGAACATCCGTATCTGAAGCGGCCATCAAAATACTCAATATCCTGATGGAAGAGTAACGCAAACAGAAATGTTTCTTTACACACTGCCGGAGTAAGCTGTGTTGAACCTGCTTGCTTTTTATTTGGGCAGCGTTTAGACCCTGCTGAAAATTTCTACAGCCTTTTCTTCAGCAATTTCTCCAATTCAAACATCTCATCCCGTTTACGTGCAGCTTCAATGAAATCCAGGTTTTTGGCGGCTGCTTCCATCTCCTTGCGTGTTTTTTCCAGGTTTTTCACCAGCGCGTCTTTATTCATATACTGAACCACCGGGTCTGCAGCAATATTGATTTTGTCCTCTTGTTCCGGATATGCTTGTGGCTCAGGTAATTTTTTGCCGGTGAAAGAATAACGTTCACGCCGTATTTCTTTGGGGGTGATGTGATGTTTTTTGTTGTAAGCCATTTGCTTGGCCCGCCGGCGGTTGGTCTCATCAATGGTGCGCTGCATAGACCCTGTGATCTTATCGGCATACATGATCACGAGGCCATCAAGGTTTCTTGCGGCACGTCCTGCTGTTTGAGTTAAGCTACGTTCGGAACGTAAAAACCCCTCTTTGTCGGCATCGAGTATGGCCACCAGGCTGACTTCCGGCAGATCAAGCCCTTCCCTGAGCAAATTTACACCAACGAGGACGTCAATTTTGCCGGAGCGCAGTTGTTCCAGAATTTCTATCCGTTCCAGGGTATCCACATCGGAGTGGATATAGCGTACCTTTATTTTTATTTTGGCCAGGTACTTAGTAAGCTCTTCAGCCATGCGTTTGGTAAGTGTGGTGACCAGCACCCTGGCTTTTTTTTCTGTTCTTTTCCGGATTTCTTCCATCAGGTCATCAATCTGGTTGGCTGTGGGTCTGACTTCGACAGGGGGGTCGAGTATTCCTGTCGGCCTGATCACCTGCTCCGTAATGATGCCATCACTGCGCTGAAGTTCAAATTCTGCCGGCGTTGCAGAGATATACACCGATTGATTAACGAGGCCCTCAAATTCTTCAAATTTCAATGGGCGGTTGTCCAGTGCTGCCGGCAAACGAAATCCATATTCCACCAGGTTCTTTTTTCGCGATCTGTCGCCACCGTACATGGCGCGAATTTGTGGCAGTGTCACATGGCTTTCATCCAGGATGGTAATGAAATCATCCGGAAAATAATCAAGCAGGCAGAAAGGTCTGGTGCCGGGTTTTCTGCCGTCAAAATAGCGGGAATAATTTTCAATGCCAGGGCAATGACCAAGTTCACGGATCATCTCGAGATCAAAGGTAACCCGTTCTTCTATACGATTGGCTTCAAGATGTTTCCCTGCATCTTTAAAAAATTGCATTTGTTTCGTCAGGTCATCCTCAATTTGCCTGATGGCCTGCTGTATGCGGTATTTGGTTGTCACAAAAATATTGGCCGGGTAGATGACAGCCTGATCCAGTTGCTCAATTTCCCGGTTGTTGTGTGGATCCACAGAAAAAATTTCTTCTACTTCCTCATCCCAGAATATCACACGGATAGCGATATCATGATATGCCAGAAAAATATCAACGGTGTCGCCATGCACACGAAAACTGCCCCGGTCAAATTCCGTATCGGAGCGGAAATACAAGCTATCCACCAACAAACGTAAAAAGGCATCCCTGCCAATTTGTTCGCCGGTTTTAATTTTGATGGTGTTGGCGTGAAAATCTTCAGGGTTGCCAATGCCGTAAATGCAGGATACCGAGCTGACCACGATCACATCCCGCCGTCCGGAAAGCAGGGCAGAGGTGGTGCTTAGCCTGAGTTTTTCAATCTCATCGTTGATGGACAGGTCTTTTTCAATGTAAGTATCCGTTACAGGCAAATAAGCTTCCGGCTGGTAGTAGTCGTAATAAGAAACAAAATATTCTACCCTGTTGTCGGGGAAAAACTGTTTAAATTCGCCATAAAGCTGCGCTGCCAGGGTTTTATTATGACTCATTACCAGTACAGGCCGATTGACATTTTTTATCACATTGGCCATGGTGAATGTTTTCCCTGAGCCGGTAACACCAAGCAGGGTTTGATGTTTTCTTCCCTGTTCAATGCCTTCGGTTATTTCTTTGATAGCCTGTGGCTGATCGCCTGTTGGTTTGTACTCGGATTGCAGTTTGAATTTGTCCATAGTGCTTTAAAGCCACAAAGGTAATGAATAGATTGGAACGTTCCCAGCCGACCCGACCAGGGTCGAGTTGTTTTTAAGTGATACAAAATTGCATGCATTATTCCCGCCTTAACCAATCCGACCCGACCTTCAGGGTCGAGTTGTTTATCAAGAGATGCAGGATTGCATGCATTGTTCTCGCTTTAACCAATCCGACCCGACCTTCATGGTCGAGTTGTTTATCAAGAGATGCAGGATTGCATGCACTATTCCTGCTTTAACCAAGCCGACCCTGAAGGTCGGGCGATGATTTAAACAATTTCATACTTAAAATTTATTTTTTGCTGATGTTTTTGATGTGCTTCTAAAAAACCATCGATTCCCCCAAATTCATTGATATTTTCAGTCATGAATGGTTTTCTTTTAGCAACATTGAGATAATGATAAAAAGAACTCCATGCATATTTTTCAGGTTGTTTACATATATTGTGATGTGCCGGGTTGTTGTGAATATAGATGATAAGATTGTGAAAATGTTCCTGAGTTGTAACCAAATCCTTTTTTATCCTAGTGTCAAATAGAGGACCGCTTCTGTCTTGCTGAATATTAAAGTACCTGGCATAGGCATTGAACAGATTTGAAATTTGCTGATGATTTTTATTTATTATTTCATCCTCAGTGCTTCCTTTATGAATAAAATTTTTTTGGATTAATTCTTGTTTTGTTTTTGTTTGAATTAACATGTGAAAATGATTTTCTATTAAGCACCATGCATGAATAGTGCAAATCGGTGGTAAGTACTTGAATATATTTTCAATAAATCTGAAATAATGCCTTTTTTGAGTGAAGAGTTTTCCCCTGTTGACTCCCCGATTAAAAACGTGATATGTTCTGTCTGGCTCTAATGGAGTTGTTTTTGACATAAATTGATTTTTTAAGCTAAAATAATTAAAATTTTCTTAAATAATTAAAATTTTCTTACCCCGACCTTCAGGGTCGAGTTGTTTATCAAGTGATAAAGAATTGCATGCATTGTTCCAGCATAAACCAAGCAGACCCGACCTTCAGGGTCGAGTTGTTTATCAAGAGATGCAGGATTGCATGCACTATTCCTGCTTTAACCAATCCG
>CAZGPW010000045.1:0-15754 GCA_964527535.1 uncultured Bacteroidales bacterium | reverse complement strand
AGTTCATTCAGTTTCGATATGATGTCTTCTCGTTTTGTCATATTTCAAAGATAGCAATTTTTAAGTTAATGATGTCTGTTTTCTTTCTAACATGGGGCACAACTCGTTTACACCCACACCTTAATTATTCGCAACCATTTAAAATTACCTTTTTTTCTGTTCTCACCAGCCATGTTCGCTTGCATGCACCGGGTTTTATTATAATCATTACACAAATATAAGAAAAAAATGGGGTAATTGAGGCATTTTCAAGGAAAGCTTTCAACAAATTATTAACATACAGGGATTGCATGGGCAAACAAATGCATCCCCGGTATGGGCGGGGTCTAAAACCTTCCGGCTTCGGTCTTCGGTCTTCCAACGTCCTTTTCACCGTAATCAGCCCCACACGAAATCCATCCGGAAAACCGGCCACAAAAATTTGCAGGGGTGAAAAAAATCCGGCATCTTTGAAGCAAAGAAGAAGGAATTATGGAAATGTCAAATTACCCGTCGGTTTTGCTTGAACAGGCTGTGAATGAATTCAGTAAATTTCCCGGCATAGGTAAACGGACAGCGCTCAGGCTTGTATTGTTTCTGCTCAACCAGGATAAATCAGAGATTGAACATTTTAGTAAAGTCATTGATGAACTGGGAAAAAACCTGAAATTTTGTTCCATCTGCCATAACATATCAGATACGGAGGTATGCAACATTTGTGCAAACCAAAAACGCGACCACAGTATCATTTGCGTGGTGGAAAACGTCAGGGATGTGATGGCCATTGAAAACACGCAGCAATACCAGGGAGTGTATCATGTCCTTGGTGGCATCATTTCCCCCATGGACGGCATTGGCCCCGGCGATTTGCATATCCATTCACTGACAGAGCGCGCATCCGGCAACGACATCAAAGAAATCATCCTTGCCTTGCCCACCACCATGGAAGGCGATACCACTTCGTTTTACATCTACCGTAAGCTGGCCGATTACGATGTGGATATCACCAGCATTGCCCGTGGCGTGGCTGTTGGCGATGAGCTGCAATACGCCGATGAAATCACACTCGGACGCTCCATTGTGAACCGGGTGGCGTTTAAAACGAATGAGGACTGAAGTCGGGAGACGGACTTCGGACTTCCCAAAAAATTATATATCTTTGAAAGCATTGATAATTAAAAATTCAACATCATGATAAAAGACCTTAATTCCATTTATTCCCACAGCGCTCAAGGCATGCAGCGCTCAGCTATCCGTGAAATTCTTAAATTAACCCAGCAACCGGATATTATATCCTTTGCCGGGGGATTGCCTTCACCCGAAAGTTTTCCGGTGGATGACATCAAGGAAGTCAGCAACGACGTGCTAAATGAAAACGGCACCACTGCCCTCCAGTATGGCACCACAGAAGGCTATCAACCTTTGCGTGAACAAATTCTCAAAAGGTATAAAAAAGAAGAACTGAAGGTGGAACTCGACAATTTGATCATCACAACCTCCTCACAGCAGGGGCTCGACCTGCTTGGAAAAATTTTCATCAACCGCGGGGATAAAATTGTGTGCGGACTCCCCTCCTACCTTGGTGGCCTTAGTGCGTTCCGGACTTATGGCGCAGACCTCGAAGGCATCAAATTTGACGAACACGGCATGCGCAGCGATAAGCTTGAAGAAAAGCTAAAAACCCTCACTGAGCAGGGCAATAAGCCTAAGTTCATATACGTGATTCCCGATTTCCAAAACCCGGCAGGCATTACCATGCCGGAATTCCGCCGTCGTGAGATCATTGACCTGGCACACAAATACGATGTGCTGATCGTTGAAGACAGTCCTTATCGTGAATTACGCTTTGAAGGAAACCCACAACCAATGATGTATCAAATGGACGGGACAGGCCATGTCATCACACTGGGTACTTTTTCAAAAATACTGGCCCCCGGGTTCCGCATTGGCTGGGTGTTGGCTGCGCCTGAAATTGCCGATAAATTTGTGGTTGCCAAACAGTCTGCAGACCTTTGCACCCCGCCGTTTGTGCAGATGATTGCAGCTAAGTACATGGAAAAAGGCTACCTGGAAAAAAACCTGAAAAACACCATTGAATCTTACCGGATTAAACGCGATACCATGCTGGAAGGGTTCCGCACTCACATGCCCGATGGTGTCACCTGGACTGAACCTGAAGGAGGCTTGTTTTTGTTCCTTTACATGCCTGAACACATGGATGCAGAAAGCATTTTTGAGAAAGCCATTGAGAAAAAGGTGGCTTATGTGCTGGGAAGCGTTTTCCACTGCGATGGCAGCGGTAAAAATACCATGAGGCTGAATTTTTCTTTCCCCACGCTGGAGCAAAACAAAGAAGGCGTGAAAAAACTGGCTGACCTGATAAAAGAAAACATGTAAACAACCTGCCTGTGAAGCAGGAAATTACAAAAAACAAGCATCAAATTACAAACAAATTACAAAATTCAAGCATCAAACAACAAACAGGGAACGTAATGTCAAATGAAATATGAGTCATTAAATCATGCTTAAACTGTCGGTAATAATTGTCAATTATAACGTAAAGCATTTTCTTGAGCAATGCCTGCATTCCGTGTTTAAAGCAATTCAGGATATTGATGCAGAAGTGTTTGTGGTTGACAACAATTCAGTTGACGGCTCACCACAGATGGTAAAAAAGAAATTTCCGGACGTAAAACTCATCACCAACAAAGAAAATCTCGGTTTTTCCCGTGCCAACAACCAGGGCATAAAACAAGCTTCCGGGGAGTACATCTTGCTTTTGAATCCGGATACCGTCGTTGAAGAAGACAGTTTTTCAAAAATCATCGCATACACCGACAGGCATCCCGATGTAGGCGGCCTGGGGGTAAAAATGATCGACGGGAAAGGCAATTTTCTGCCCGAAAGCAAGCGTGGCCTGCCAACCCCTGAAGTGGCATTTTACAAAATATTCAGCCTCTCACGCCTGTTTCCAAAGTCTAAACGTTTTGGGAAATATCATTTATCCTACCTGGACAAAAACAAAATTCACGAGGTGGATATTTTATCCGGGGCATTTATGTGGTTGCGCAAAGAAGCGCTCAACAAAACAGGGCTGCTTGACGAAGACTTCTTTATGTATGGCGAGGATATTGACCTGTCGTACCGTATCCAACAGGCCGGTTATAAAAACGTATATTTCCCTGAAACCACCATCATCCATTACAAAGGGGAAAGCACCAAAAAAGGCAGCATCAATTACGTACGGATTTTTTATAAGGCCATGATCATTTTTGCCCAAAAGCACTTTACGCAGAAAAGGGCACGGCTTTATGCCAATTTAATCAACACAGCCATCTATTTCCGGGCCGGCCTGGCTATATTGGTACGCTTTTTTAAAAGACTGTTTAATCCGTTGATAGATGCTCTGGTTATTTGGAGTGGTTTTTTGTTGATAACACCGTGGTGGGAATCCTTTAAGTTTCATAAACCGGATTATTACCCGGAAAATTTTTTCATCACCCTTGTACCTGCCTACATTTTACTCTGGCTGATCAGCATTTTTTTAAGCGGCGGATACGATAAGCCAACGCGCATCATAAAACTTATCCGTGGCATCATAGCGGGTTCTTTTCTGATATTGGTTATCTACTCACTTCTTCCCGAGTCGTACCGTTTTTCAAGGGCGCTGATACTCCTGGGGTCAGCATGGACACTGATTACGATTCCTCTTGTCAGGACAGCCGGTACTGCCCTTAACATCCCCGGATTTCATGTTTATTCACGCCGCCGGAAACGGGTTGTTGTGGTAGGAAAAGAAAAAGAAATTGAGCGAGTGAAAAATTTGCTGGACAAATCCAATATCAACCACAACCTCGTGGGCAACGTAAGCCCTGAGGCCAACTATTCAAATGGATTATACCTTGGAAACATAAATCAACTGGACGAAATCATCAACATCCATAAAGTGGATGAAATCATTTTTTGTGCCCGCGACATAAGCTCACAGGACATCATATCCACCATGCTTTCGTTGTCCGGCACAAAAGCGGCATTTAAAATTGCATCGCCCGATGGCATATCCGTCATCGGAAGCAACAGCATCAACACAGCCGGCGACCTTTATACCCTTCAGTTAAATACCATCAGCACGCCTGAAAACAAACGTAAAAAACGCATAGTGGATATTGCGGTTAGCCTTGTTGTCATTGCCTTTTTGCCGGTGTTTATGGTCATCACACGAAGCGTTTGGGGCATCATTCGCAACGCATTTCTTGTGCTGGCAGGAACAAGGTCATGGGTAGGGTATTCATACACCGAGGATCAGGATGATTACCGCATCCCTGTGATAAAAAGAGGCATTCTAACCACGGCATCGCCATACATTAAACATGATTTAAATAACACTGAAAAAGCCCGGCTTAACCTGAATTATGCCAGGGATTATCAAATACAGCAGGATTTAATTATCATTTTCAGATCCTTAACACGCATGGGACAATGAAGCACAACAATATACATATCAGAGCCATAGAACCCGGAGACATAGATTTTTTATATGCCTGTGAAAACGACCCGGATGTGTGGCATGTGAGCAATACCCATTTGCCTTTTTCAAAACACATACTCCGGCGTTACATTGAGCATGCACAGGAAGATATTTTCCTGGCAGGGCAAGTACGGTTCATCATCGCTGACAATGACAATAATACCCCCTGCGGGATGCTTGATTTTTTTGATTTTGACCCCTTTCACCGACGCGCAGGCATTGGTATCATTATCTGCAAAGAAAAGCGCAACAAAGGCTATGCTAAGGAAGCACTCAGCCTGGGCATAAACTATGCTTTTGAATACCTGAACCTGCATCAGTTGTTTTGTAACATCAGCGCATCAAACAACGCCAGCATTCACCTGTTTGAATCTTCCGGATTTAAACAATGTGGCATCAAAAAAGATTGGTTGATAAGGAAAGCAGGTTTCGAGGATGAATTGATGTATCAGCTTATCAATCCCGCTGAGTAACCAACCGGTATTCCTTATAAGCACGCTGCCAGATATCCCAGGCTCTATCTGCCTGTTCTGTCAACATATCAAAACCATTTCTGACCATGGCTCCCTGTTTTTCACAGGCGTTCATAAAAGCTGTTTTCCTGGGATTATAAATCAAATCGATAACGATGTGCTGATCTGAAATATACCGGTAAGGAATGGGTGGTTTTTCACTGCTCCGTGGGTACATTCCAACCGGGGTACAATTTATCACAAGCGGGTGGGTTATCAGCACTTCTTTATTGATTTCATCATACCTGATCTGATCGTCATACATGGGATCGCGGGAGGCTGTCAGGCAACGTACACCTTGCAATTTCAAGGCATAACGTACTGTGCGGGAGGACCCGCCTGAGCCAAGGATTAAGGCTTTTTCAGGTAATTTTATGCCCCTTAAAAGTGTATCCACACCTAAGACATCGGTGTTATAGCCTTTAAGCAATCTCTTTTCTTTTAAATTCAATATAGTCACCGTATTGACAGCACCAATGCTCATGGCCACCGGGTCTAAATCATCGAGGTAAGGTATAACCAACTCTTTGTAAGGGGTAGTTACATTCAGGCCAAATAAATTGGGATGGGATGCAAGTATTCTGGGTAAACGCTGAATTTCCGAGATGGGAAACATATGGTATTTTACATCACTGATGTTTTCATTTTCAAACATTTTTTCAAAATATGTTTTTGAAAAAGCATGATCCAGCGGGTACCCTATTAATCCATATTCTCTCAAATCTGAGATTTTTTTATTGCGTTGCAAATATAAGAGAATAGATTCAAAAACAAATTATGGGACCACTCAAAAAAGTCTGAAAATTAAAAAATGCCATCAAAACACAAAAGCACTAAATTCCACAAAAGGCTGTAAATCCCTTTGTTAATTTTTGGTGGGATTTTGTGCTACCGTCATCTGTCGGTACAGGTTTGGTGCTTTAGTGGCAAAAAATGATTTTTAGAGTGGACTCAATTATGAAAGAAATAATCTAAAAACAGAGGCCTATCACAATGTATTTCAGAACATTAAGGCTACTACCCTGCAAAATTCAATTTCGGATGCTTATTTTTCTGAAATTATCTTATATTTGACGGTGAATAAAAAACACATGTATGTTATGAAAAAATTAAACTTGTTTGTACTTCTTATAATTGGTATAATGTGTGGAAAAACCATCATGGCACAGGATCAAATCATAAAACTTGATTTAGCTAATCTGTCGTTGGGAGAAATACGGTTGAATTACGAATACGTTATCAATGAAAACCAGTCGGTGCTGCTGAAAACCGGCGGGATGATCCCACACAAAATACCATCAGCAATTTATGATCCATCAAATGTGGAAGCCGAATATGGCGGAGAATCTGATTTAAAAAGCGACATGGGTGCTTTTAACATTGCTTTAGAGTACCGGTTTTATCCCAGCTCCCCGGCACCAAATGCATTTTACATTGCGCCTTATTTCCGGTATTCAAAATACAATTTCAGTACTTCCGTGCTCTATGAAGATGAGCTGACCGAATCTGAATATCAGGATATGGAGCCCGATGCACAGGACCATGCGGAACCCCTGGACAATGGCAACTATAACATGAAGGGTCATGGTTTGTTCAGTGGCGACTTTACACGTGTTGGCGGTGGTGTGGCATTTGGATACCAGTGGATATTTGACAATAACCTAAGCCTCGACTGGACCATCATCGGGCTTGGTGTGGAAAGCTGGAACATAGGCCTCAAAGCCAAAAATGTAACGGACGGCTATGACCCTGACCTGGAACAATGGACAGAAGACATTGAAAACGAATCGGATGATTTCTTCATGTTCGGGGAAAAAATTGATGTCACTACTCAACCGGATCATGTGAAAGTTGAAGTTCCGCTCATAATGCCAAGCATTTACGGCGGTATCAGCATTGGGTATGCATTTTAATGTAAGGGCAATAAGAAATCATACAATCCCATCAGTGCAATAATCTTTACGGGAACAGGTTTTGCAGTATTTTCCCATCCACACCTCATCAAATTGTTTCATGGCTGATTCTACAATGGCCGGTTCATCCGTAAAAATACCGGCTTCAACGTTTCTTCTGTCCTGTGATTTTGCTCCCATCCCCGCTCCTGTTATGTTGGCTGATCCAATATATACCTGTTCCATATCAATAATGATCAGTTTAAAATGCACGCGTGGGCACAACATGCGCTCAAGGTTTTTTATCACTGCAGGGTATTTATCAAAATCTTTTCTGAAATTCGGGCCCGGTTCCTTTGCATGGATTATCCTCACAGAAACATTCCGTTTCAATGCATCTGACAATACCTTTAAATAAGGGACATACACCGATTTATATTTCACATGCATATCTTTAATATCGGCTGTGCCAATCCAAAGTAAGTTTTTGGCGTTAAAACTCGCTTTCAACACCTGGTTATAATGGTCAATGTCAGAAATGTAATTCAGCATATAAAGCCAAAGTTAATGATTTTTTTTTCGATAACGTCTAAAAGTTGCATTTACTACCTTAAATCCGCAAGTAATTTACTACTGCATGTCTGAATTGCATGCCATAAGCAAAAACAAAAAGCTTTTTCAGGTAAGATTTTATATCTTTACAAGCTCAACCAATGATGTGCTTATGGAGAACATACCAGAAAACAGGCTTAATGATTATGATAAGGCTTACAGCGGGGAGAACAAAGAAAAACGTGCAGCAAAAAAATTTGCTGACAGTACATGGTACCACATTCAAAAACTTTGGGGCAACATTAAAAACGAAGGACATGAAACCCAACAAATGGCAGAAGTCTTTTTTAAAATGCTGGAACAAAAACTTGAGTTAGACAAAAGAAGCGATCCTCCGTCAGAAGAAGAAGTCAAAGAGGCCATCAGGCAATTGAAAGACGTTGGCAGAATTGGCTTTTTTGCATCGGTTTCCCTGTTGCCGGGAGGTGCTTTTTCCCTGCTGGGACTCGAGTTACTCGCCAGAAAATTCGGGATCAAAAATTTTTCGTTTATCCCCTCTTCATTCAGAAAAAAGATGGATGAAAAAGATGCTCACAGCAAATAAATTATAAATTTTCAATCCACTTGCTGATGTCCTCAATCAACACAGGATCCACATTTTCGTTGCGTTCATATTCTTCGCGTGAAGGCTCCCCTTTATTCTCAAACAGCAAGTGATTGATGTTGTCATACGATTTGGCTTTCCAGTCTGAATCTGAACGACGCAAAGCGCGTCTTAATTTCCTGAAATCTTTCATGGAAACCTGGTAATCGCCTTCACCCTGGATCAGAAAAACAGGTATGTCAATGTGCTTGAGTGTTTCTTGCTGATCGTATTCGATCAAATCTTTCCAATAGGATGCAGGTAAACCAAAAGGTAACGCAAAACCCACAGTATCCGAAGGTATATCCTTAAGTTTATCCAGATTTTTTATTTGTTCTTTAAGCATATTCAACCTTCTTTTTTCTGCATCATCCAATCCATTTTTCTGCATTAAAAATTTAGACTGCTCATACATCAAATCCTGCAAAGGGCGGGCATTCCCGGCAATCATTATTGCTGCGCCAACATCAATGCTATCGCAAATACGCGGAATCATCATAGCACCCTGGCTGTGGCCCAATAAAACAATATTCTCCGGCTCTATCATCTTCAATCGCCTCAAATAATCGACAATCGAAACGACATCCTGCCCTGTTTCATCCCAAATCGTCATTCCTTTTTCTGCTGCCAGTTCCGGACCAAACAAATAGGTGTTTTTTTCAAACCGGATGCTTCCAATTCCATTTGCAGCAAGGCCATAAGCCAGATCCCTGAACGGGCGGTTTCCCAGTATCGACTCATCCCGGTCTGACGGGCCGGATCCATGTATCATAACAACCACTTTATTTTGCTGCTTTCCACCAGGCCTGACAAACTCACCTGTCAAGCCATAACCGTTGGCCGGTATGAGTTCAGGGTATGCTTTATAATCGGTTTTAGCGGCATAATCCGGATGAGACCACCCATCGGTGACGGCTTCAATTGTCATATTATAGGAGGCAATTTCATTACCATTTAACTCAAACCGGATTTTGCATGATTGGTCCCCATACCATAAAAAACAATATACCAAATTTTTATCCTGATAATATGTTTTTAGAATGCCGCTGCGCAAATGAGGTTTCCCGTAAGCATCAATGTACCTTTCGTGCATGGTTTGGATTTTACCGGCATCCACCGACACAGATAAATCCTCACTAAATTTTGATACTACCCCTTCATAATCCTTTTTCAGCAATTTCTGAATGCAATCTGATGTCAGACTGTCATACGGCTGAGCAATACAAAGGGCTACTATAAAAGTAAGGTAAAACAACAAGGCAATTTTTCTCATGATACTTTTTTTCAAAGGTACTGATTTTCATTTAAAACATTTTTGAAACAGGACAAAATTCCACTGATTTTTTTATATTTGTGCTCACTGTGGAATGTGAAAATGTGAAATAAATGTGAAAAAGAGGATGCGTGTATGGATAAAATAAAGCTTAAAGTTTTAGGTTTGTCATATAGCCAGACACAAAGCGGGGCTTATGCCCTTGTGCTGGAAGCCGTTGGAAGTGAGCATCGCATTCCAATTATCATTGGCAGTTTTGAGGCACAGGCTATTGCCATACACCTCGAAAAGCTAAAACCACCCCGGCCGCTGACGCATGATTTGTTTATGAGCATGGCTGAAAAACTCAAATTCTGGTTAAAAGAAGTTCAGATATACAAACTGGAAGAAGGGGTGTTCCACTCCCGCCTTATGGTGATCAAAGACAATAAAACCATGGAAATTGATGCCAGGACCTCCGATGCTGTTGCATTGGCACTCAGGTTTGATTGCCCCATATTCACCACGCAGGAAATCATTGACAAAGCGGGTCTTATCATCAACCTTGAAGGGGAGGATGAGGAAGAAGAAACCGCTCCGGATGATAAAAAAAGCAAACAAGCTTCATCATCCAAAACAATATCTTCTACAGAGAATCTCTCACAAAAAAGCCTTAAAGAATTGAATGATATGCTTCAGAAAGCCATCGAACAGGAGGCATACGAACAAGCATCAAAAATAAACGATGAAATTAACAGACGGAAACCCAATAAAAAATAAATGATGAGGCGCAAGATATGGTTATTATTATTGGTTATGACAGGCGTAGTAATTTCCTCACTGGCAAATGACAATGGAATTACTGTTGAAGCCGGTAAATACAAAGCATACAGCGGTAGCCTTCCGGAGTTGAACCAGGAAATTATGTTTTCTGCAGACGGAACGGGAGAAATGTTTTCTGAAACAGACACCACGCCAATTTTATGGACATTAAAAGACAACACATTGCGGTTGATGCTTTGTCCCGGGGTACATTTTTACAAACCCGACTCCATCCTTTTGGCCGAAGATGACAGCACATCCGGCATACTGGTATATCAGAAAGGCCGCCTTTCCATACCACAGGCCCTCAACCTGAATGCACATGATTTTATCAAAGCTGATTACAGGTTTTCGGTTGAAGAAACAGGGATAGACAGTTTGCTGCTTACCAACAATACCACTGATACTGAAGTAAAAATTCACCGCGTGTACAGCAGCACTCAAAGGGTAAAAGCCCCTCTCGAAAACCAGGGCTTTAGCATTACAGGATTGCTCAGGGGATTGTTGGGGATGGTTATTTTGTTGTTTATAGCGTGGATATTTTCTACCAACCGGAGGGCTGTCAGTTGGCGGGTTGTACTCATCGGCCTCGCCATACAGGCCGGGCTGGCAATAAGCATATTGAAAATTCCTTTTGTAAAAACATTTTTTGAATTTGTAGGCCAGGTGTTTGTCAAAATTCTTGATTTCAGCCACGATGGAGCAGAATTCCTGCTTGGTGGTTTAATGGATTCGGACACATACGGTTATATATTTGCTTTCCAGATACTGCCAACCATCATCTTCTTTTCAGCACTGACCAGTGTACTGTTTTATCTCGGTGTTATTCAAAAAATTGTATATGGCCTGGCCTGGTTGCTGACAAAAGTACTTAAGATCAGTGGTGCAGAATCTTTATCCGTAGCCGGAAACATTTTCCTGGGCCAAACAGAATCACCGCTGATGATCAAAGCCTACCTGGCAGCGATGAACAAATCTGAAATCCTGTTGGTCATGATTGGCGGCATGGCAACGGTTGCCGGCGGTGTGCTGGCCGCCTATATAGGGTTCCTTGGCGGCGATGACCCGGCAATGCGATTGCTTTTTGCCAAACACCTGCTTGCTGCCTCGGTTATGGCAGCGCCGGGAGCCATAGTTGTATCAAAAATACTGGTTCCCCAAACGAAAGATGTCAGCGGAAAAGTGGAAGTATCCAAAGACAAAGTCGGATCAAATATCCTGGATGCCCTGTCAAACGGAACCACCGAAGGACTGAAACTTGCCGTTAATGTGGCTGCCATGCTGCTGGTTTTTGTGGCCGTGATAGCGCTGCTGAATGGATTTTTTGGCTGGATCGGGGGTTTAACAAACCTGAATGCGGTCATCGCCGATGCCACCGGCGGGGATTATACTACGCTCTCCCTGCAATTTATTCTGGGATACACGTTTGCCCCTCTTATGTGGGTTATCGGTGTAGCGGGCCCTGACATTGACCTTGTCGGGAGATTACTTGGGGAAAAACTCATCATGAGTGAATTCATCGGATACATCAGCCTTGCTGAGCTAAAAGATGCCAGTGCTTTTGCAGAGCAAAAATCCATTTTGATAGCTACTTATATGCTGTGTGGATTTGCCAATTTCGCCTCCATCGGGATACAAATCGGGGGCATCGGTTCACTGGCTCCCAACCAGCGCAAACAATTATCCATTTTCGGCATGAGGGCCTTGCTCGGTGGCATGCTTGCTTCCCTCCTCTCGGCCACGATGGTGGGGATTATCCTGGGGTAATCCTGATTTACTTGAAGGTAACATGTAAACGACATATAAACAAATGAAACAATACCTCGAACTCCTCGATCATGTGCTCACAAACGGCACCAAAAAAAGTGACCGCACAGGCACCGGAACGATTTCCGTGTTTGGATACCAGAACCGCTATGACCTTTCTGAAGGATTTCCGGTGGTGACGACCAAAAAATTGCATTTACGGTCTATCATTCACGAATTGCTGTGGTTCTTACAAGGGGATACAAACATAAAATACCTGAAAGACAATAAAGTACGTATTTGGGATGAGTGGGCCGATGAAAACGGCGATCTCGGGCCTGTTTACGGATACCAGTGGCGCTCCTGGCCAACGCCGGATGGCAAACACATTGATCAGATCAGCAATGTGGTGGAAAGCTTAAAACACAACCCCGACAGCCGCCGGCACATTGTGAGTGCATGGAACGTTGCCAACGTGGACAACATGGCCCTCCCCCCCTGCCACATGCTTTTTCAGTTTTACGTTGCCGACAATAAGTTATCATGTCAGTTGTATCAACGCAGCGCAGATCTGTTTCTCGGCGTACCATTCAACATCGCATCTTACGCTTTACTGACACTGATGATGGCGCAGGTTACCGGCTACGAACCCGGTGATTTTGTGCATACTTTCGGCGATGCACATATTTACCTGAACCACATTGAACAGGTAAAACTGCAATTATCAAGGGAACCACGAGCACTTCCTGAAATGTGGATAAATCCGGAAATAAATTCAATCTTCGACTTTTCGTACGAGGATTTTACATTAAAAAATTACAATCCTCATCCCCATATCAAAGGGAAGGTGGCGGTTTAAGAAAGATCGCTGTATGCTACATTATCGGCTGACTTGAAAAAATTAACTATATTTGCCAATGAAAACAGTTAGAAAATCAAGAAAATAAAGGAGTTAGGGGTTAGGTGTTAGGGGTTAGGTTTTAA
Organism: uncultured Bacteroidales bacterium; assembly: GCA_964527535.1. GTDB lineage: Bacteria > Bacteroidota > Bacteroidia > Bacteroidales > ML635J-15 > JAQIBY01. Next base: position 2,844 of record CAZGPW010000045.1, on the reverse strand, counting down.
CATATTCTATGGTATAACACCTAACCCCTAACACCTAACCCCTAAAACCTATTATTAGCACATACATAAAAAACATCAATATGAGTTTCTCAATCATAGTGGCAATAGCAAAAAACAGGGGCATCGGCAAAAACAACGACCTGTTGTATTACATCAAAGATGACCTGAAACGCTTTAAAAAGATTACCACAGGGCATACCATCATCATGGGACGTAAAACATTTTTCTCACTTCCTAAAGGCCCTTTGCCAAACCGGAAAAATATTGTGATAACAGACAATCCGAAAGACTGCTCGCTTCCCGATACATACCCGGATCGTGATTGCATTATGGTAGATTCTGTGGAAAATGCCATCAACCAATGCAACCCTTCGGAAGAAAATTTCATCATAGGAGGTGGAAGCATATATAAACAATTTATGCCTTTGGCTGATAAATTATATTTAACAGTAGTACATGAAACACCTGAAGCAGACATATTTTTTCCTGAATACAACCACAAGGAATGGAAAGAAACGTACAAAGAAGATCATTTTGAACACGAACCACCATACTCGTATATTATACTAGAAAGGATTATAGATGAATAATCTTATTAAAATATTTATTGTACTTTTTTCCGGTTTTTCCCTGATAGCCATACCATCATGCGAAATTCATTATGACAATACTGTATCCACCGAACAGGCCATTAACGTCATGAACCAAGGTGCACAGGGCATTACGATTTTTAAAGACGCCACTACCCAGGTAATCAACGTTGCCCGTTATTCAGATGACAGTTTGCTTAACCGGCAAATCCGGGATTCTTTAATTAAAGATCCATACCCATCTCTGAGCATTGAACCATTTGACAACGATTCATGGCCAAAAACCATTACGATGAACTACGGGCCTGTCAATCACCTGTGTTCTGATATGCGTGAACGCCGGGGGAAACTTGTCATCACAGCCACAGACCTTTTCGAAAACGCGGGGGCTGAATACAACGTTACATTTGAAAACTTTTTCCAAAGCAATTATAAGGTAGAAGGACAATTTACCGTAACAAACCTTGGCAGAAATGACCAGGACAAAACAGAGTACGATATCTCTGCCTCCAACATCAGCATCAATACCCCAAAAGCAAAGACCTTTTACTACAATCAGCACAATACACGCACATGGGTAGAAGGCGAAGAAACATCGCTGGATTATGAAGATGACGTGTATTACATCCGGGGAGAACAATACGGTTACAGCTCTGATTCAACAGAATTCAACATGAGCATCAGCGAAAAAAACCCGCTTGACATCTGGGTTAAATGCCGCTGGATAAGGGCAGGTGTATTGACCATTGAGGTTGAAACCATCCCTGAGATATCCCTTGACTTCGGAAACGGCGAATGCAACAACTACGCTACAGCCACCTACGATGGTGAAGAATACATCATCAACATGGATTAACCCACATCCTGATCACATATTCGCATTGCACCGCACCGGTTGTTGAATGAAAACACCCAACATTTTCTTTCGCGGCTGCCATCAGCATGACACCAATACGTTTGTTTTGCATTTTGTCCAATATAGCGACAAAATAACCAGACAACAAAGCTGGGATAATAAGGTGGGATTATTGAGCTCCAGGATGTAATAATTCATCCGAAAAAATAATGTTATTGTCATCAGTTTCAAACATGATGATTATATTTGGTGGATGACATTAATTGAAAATTTGTCACAATGCTTATCTTTGACACTTCAAGTCACTTTAGCAGATCAATTGTTACTTAGATAGGATATCGTTTTTGCTATTTGTACCATTCTGTTTTGCTAATCTCTCCTGAGTCATAATAAATTTTCATGGCAGTAATAAACTTCTCAAAATCGGAATTTTCATTTACCAATCTATTTATACTTACCCAATCAGGGGAAGGCTTTTCTTTAGCTTGAAGTAAGATTTGACTATCAGCAGGATTTTCTTTATTTAATAATATAAAACCAATCCCATGTAGGGTTGAAAGCATCTTGAGTTCGGGAAACAAAGAATCAGATGCCTTTAACTCCTCTGCAACAAGAAAACCTTGATTCGCCCAGGATGAATTTGACACTGCTTGAAAAAAAGCTTCCCTCAAACTACTTTGTGTTATTATCTTTTTAACTTCAAAGGAGTATAATTTGACTATATTACTACCAGCACCTTTTACAATCTTTTTAACTTTTTCATTCCAATGTTCGTCAAGTAGTTCTAAGCCGACAACATCAGGATGAAGCCAAATATTTCCCTTTGTACCTCTGCTGTTTTGCGATTTTTTTTCATCGATCCGTCTGGAGTATATATTTAACTCGGATTTTAAAAAAGAACCTAAAATTGGGTACAAATCTGATTCAGATATAAAAATATCTTCATCATATATTACTTTTTTTTCTGGATCATTTTCAATTTTCAATTCTGTTTCTTCTTCATATTCATAACCTTTGTTGTAGAAATATAACTGAGGTCTATTTTGTTTGTCAACAATTATCCCCTTCTTTTCTATAAGTTGCTGTTTATCTCGACCAATCTCTGCTGCAACTTGTGATAAAAATTGATTTTCATTTGAAAATCTATCATTACTTCTTTTGTTTTCAAATTCATCAGGATATGTGTCCACTAATTCTTTTGCTAATTCTTTAGCATTAAATTTTCTTTTATCATTAGCTTTTAAAACCTCATAAATCATTTCTATTCGTTTCATATAAAATTGTTTTTTGTTTACTTTATTGTCAAGTTTCACAAGGTTGTTTATGAAAACTTGGTTTATCATTTTGCTTCAAAGTTAATATTTTATTTTTAAACTCCAAAGGAGTTTGATTAAAAAT
>CAZGPW010000044.1:0-7787 GCA_964527535.1 uncultured Bacteroidales bacterium | reverse complement strand
ATATGGTGTACTTCGAAATTCATTATTCCTTGTTCAATATTCGATATTCAAAAATAATATTCTGCCAAAAATTACACGAATATTATTGATAAGATACTATTATATATCTTGCTTTTAGAGTCAAAATATTTGGTAAAATAATTTCCAACCTGGTTAATATTATTATTAATGTTTATTGCTACATTTTTTTTCACTGCCTGTCCGGCTTTTTGACGGAAAATTTTTATAATTTTGTCTGTATTTCGACATATGCTCAATACATCGCATTTCGGCATCGCTCATTTCGGCAGGCTCAATACATCGCATTTCGGCAGGCTGCTTTGGCTTCGCTCAGTACATCGCACATGGCAAAGTTCAAGCCTTCGGCTTGGCTCTGCCCTGCTTACACAAAATTTGCAGTAGAACCAATTTTGTTAACATGACAGGACCGATCAATAAAGAGAAAAATCTCATTGTTATCCTGGGGCCTACGGCTTCAGGAAAAACAAAGACAGCCGCTCACCTGGCTGCTACCATAAGCAGTGAAATCATTTCTGCCGACAGCCGGCAAATATACCGTGGGATGGATATTGGCACAGGCAAAGATTACGACGATTTTACCGTACATGGTAATAAAGTCCCTTATCACCTCATTGACATTGCTGAACCGGGGGAAAAATACAATGTGTTCCAGTATCAACAGGATTTTTTCAGGGTTTTTGAGGCAATACGGAAAAAAAATAAGACCCCCATACTTTGCGGAGGCACAGGCATGTACATTGATGCTGTATTACGCGGGTATAAACTTATTAACGTCCCCGTGAACCAAGCATTGAGAAACAATCTGCAAGGCAAATCACCGGAAGAGCTGGAGCAGGTATTGAAAACATACAAAACGCCGCATAACAAATCCGATACATACACCAAAAAACGAGCCATCAGGGCGATTGAAATAGCGGATTATTATGCAAAACACCCTGGCTATGATATTGAAATGCCTGAAATACGCCCGCTCATCACCGGTGTTGATATCAGCAGGGAAGCACGCCGCAAGCGTATTACAGAAAGGCTGCATCAACGCTTAGAAGAAGGCCTTGTGGAAGAAGCACGCCGCCTGCACAAAAATGGATTGAGCATTGACGACATGATGTATTACGGGTTGGAATATAAATTTCTCGGGCTTTACCTCAGTGGTCAGATGTCGTATAGCGATATGGTTTCGAAACTCAACATCGCCATTCATCAATTTGCCAAACGGCAGATGACATGGTTCAGAAAGATGGAAAAAGATGGCCATAAAATTCACTGGATTGACGCCGGACTTAGCAATGAAGAAAAAACAAAACGCATATTGGCATTGCTGAATACATGAAAAATATTAAATTTTCATAAAGTCATAAATATCCCCAATTATTGGTTATTACAAAATAAAAAGAAAAACCGGTTTTTTATTTCACCTTTTTTTCTTTTCGTTTATGCCGCCATAATCCGATAAGTAAAGCAATGGTAGCAATAATGGTGGCAGGAATAAATGCCATTTTCAGGACACTGTCATTGTGCGTTGCAAAACCGTAAACAAACAAGATCAGGATGACAACAACCCCTGTTAAAATGGATGAAAAAGCAGCAAATTTGTATTTATACACATCTTTTTTTATCAATGCCAGGATGGTAATGGGTGTAAACAATATATTCATGGTAATGCCTGCCACAAAAAGGTTGACAATATCAGCAAAAAACAGAGCCATTGCCAAAGCCATTGCCCCAAACAGAAATACCGCTATACGCATATACCTGAAACTTTTTGCTTTGGTGATACCATCCTTTTTCCAGCTAACAAAATCACGAACAGCCGTCATGGCCACAATGTTTAGAAATGAATCTGCTGAGGACATGAGGGCTGCCAGCAAACCGATCACTGAAAAACCTAGCAACACAGGCACGGTATGCTTTGCCAAAAATTCAAAGGTTGCGTGGTTAGGGTCTATCCCGGCACCCAAATCAACGCGTAATGCCATGCCTACCAATGGAAAAATGATATAAAACGGCAACATGGATATGCCACAAATCCATGCAGTGCGCTTGGCTGTTCTCGCTGATTTTGCTGCCAGGGTACGTTGCCATATATCCATGCGTGTCAGCACAGACGGCGAAAGTAAAATGGGTAAACCCAGTAAAAATATCAACCCCTCTGCCGTTCCGTTCAACATGCTTGGATCCAGGCTTTTCAGGCTGGTTAAGTTATCGGTGTCATTCAGGATCCCGGGAATAAAAATCGCAGCGATCATAAAAACAATCACAATAAACTGTATGCTGTCTGTAATGATCACCCCGGATAAGCCTGCCAGGGCAGTATATGTGATAACCAAAACAAAAGAGATACCTGCAGCAACAGGATATCCCACACTGAACGCGTGGTGCAGAAGGCTGGCCATCCCCACAAATTGTGCCGCTGTCAGAAAAAAGAATATAAGAATATTAATGCCACTTATCATTCCGCTGAATGTTTTGGGAAAAATGGAAGACCGGTGTTTTTTCAGGTAGCGCCGGTTCAAAAACTCGGCAAAGGAGTAAATGTTGTGTTCAGCCCCATAATCGCGGATTTTCCCGGCAAAAAAATACAATATAAAAAACCCGATCACATAAGCTACCCCTATGGCTACAGCGGCAAGCCCGGAAGTATATCCCATGGCGATCAATCCCATGCAAACACCACCTCCGACAAAAGTGGCCAACGTGGTAAAAACTAAAGGCAGGGTATTTGTTTTCCGGTTGTTGATTAAGTACCCGTCAATGTCTTTGTGACGTACATGCTTGACAGTGAAATACAAAATCACCAGCACATAAATGACAATCCAGAACAAATACCAGTTCATACCATAAATATTTTGGGACGAAAATACATATTTTTTTGATCTTTTCAATGCTTGTCAAAACTGTTCACAAGCCCGTTATTGTTATCTTATAAGGCGTTTTATCAAATGGCATGGATTTCACACAATTTTTTAACTTTGCAAGGTTATGGTAAGATATTTTATGGAAATAGCATACGATGGGTCAAACTATCACGGCTGGCAAAAACAGCCAAATGCCATTACCGTACAGGAAATCATCGAAAAAGGCCTTACCAGGCTGTTGCGGGAAAACATTACCGTTACCGGATGCGGGCGTACCGATTCAGGTGTACATGCAAGGTCATTTTACCTGCACTTTGACCTTACCTGCCTGATTGATTCCATAAAGGATTTTAAACATCATTTCAACAGTTATTTGCCGGATGACATTGCGGCTTACAACATCATTCCCGTAAACAGTGAAGCACACGCGCGTTTCGACGCCATCAGCAGAACATACCATTATTGCATTCACACGGCAAAAGATCCGTTTCTTTGCGGAAGAAGCCTGTTAATCCACAAGCAACCTGATGTTGATGCCATGAATACGGCCTGCAAACACCTTGTGCAATACACAGATTTCACATCTTTCAGCAAACTCCACACCGATACAAAGACAAATCTATGCCATATACAGCATGCCTCATGGCAGCAAAATGATCATCGGCTGACATTTAAAATTACGGCCGACCGGTTTCTCAGAAATATGGTCAGGGCCATTGTTGGCAGCGTATTACACATAGGCTACGGTACAGAAAAACCCGAACACATTAAATCCGTGATTGAAGCCCAGGACCGTTCTGCAGCAGGCCAATCGGTTCCGGCACATGGTTTGTATCTTATCAAAACAGAATATCCAAAAAACATATTATCAACATGAGAACATCACACAAAATCCTGTTAATTACATCGATGCTGGTAGCACTGGCGTCCTGCAAAAAGCTCCCTGTATATGAAAGCAAATATGTGGATAGCCCTGAAGAAATTACTCAGTCAGACAAAGAGCTTCCATATTCACATTATGATCCTGAGAGTAAGATACGTTATGATGTATATCACAACGATTCCATGCTCTTTTTGTTTTTTGATGTGTCTGATCAAAGCAGCATTTTTAAAATATTTGCTCACGGGCTGGAAGTTTACATCGACAAGGAAGGAAAGCGCAAAAAAGACCAGGGGTTCATTTATCCGATCCAGGGTGCTGTTCAACAATTGTCAGTGATACCACCCCAGGGAACCACACCAAACCTTCCCGATAAAAACAATTTAAATGAAATCCAAAAAAACATCAGTTCAACCTTTACCTTAATCCAGAACAACGAAGAAGAAAATTTCAATTTATTTGCTCTGCACAACGATTTGGATATCAGCATGAATTTTGAGAATGACAACCTCGAATACAAAGCCTCCATCCCATTGAACATGTTCAGTATGGATAGTTTGCCCGAAACATTAACCATTGGTATTTTGAGCGGAGAAATACCGGAACCTGATGACAATGATGATGACCAAAATGTAAACATGCAAAACCCCAACTACAACAATCCCATTACGCAAGGGTCGCCCATCAGTGGAAACCGGCCTATGAACAGTACCGGCCATACCGGCAACACAGCAAATAACATGCCTGAACCCATCAGGATATGGTTTACAATCAAACCTGTGGAAAGCAACGGAAATGCTCTTTAATGATAAACAAACAACATACACGCGATTTCTTTCAACCTGAACCAAACCGGATGCTAAAAGCCTGGGTGAAAAAATTCACGGGACTGAACGATCCGGTTTATGTGTTGAGCTTGCTGTATGTTGCATCTTTGCCTTTTTTAAAAATACTTCCTGTGGTCTTTATATCTTTGATGGGAGTTGTTGCCATTTTCGGGTACAGATGGAAAATTGCTTTTCCCGCATGGCTTAACAATTATTCATCATGGTGTTTATTGGGATTGTACCTTCTGTATGTCCTCAATTTATTTTTCACCAGCAACACAGAGGAAACCATAGTCAAACTGTCGGTTAAATTCAGCTACCTGATGCTGCCCTTGTTGTTGATTCCCTCAGCTTCTTTTAAGAAACAACAGATATTCAATTTACTCAAAGCATTCATCCTGGGGACAAGCCTTTCAATTCTTGTCAATTTTCTGATCAGTTTTTCTCACTATATCCAAACCAACAATACCGCATGGTTTTTTTACGGAAGGATATCAGGTTTTCATCATACAAGCTATTACGCATTTTATGTTGGTTTTGCCGCCCTGGCGATACTGTATCTCATGCGTAAACATCAGTTAAAACACAGACTTCCTGCCCTCATCCTGTTTTTTCTGCACGCAGGTATGGTATTTATGATTTCTTCAAAAGCAGGTATCCTGGCGTTTATTTTTGCATTGGCTGTTGAAAGCTTCATGCGCGTATTAAAACATAAAAACATAAAAAACATCGCTCTTTTGACAGGCAGCCTCGTAATTGTGTGTTTAATTGTCAATTATAACGTTAGAATGAACAATACCATCAGTAACCTGATAAACAAAAATAAATCCATTGAGTTGCGTGACACAAGATTGCAAATCTGGAAAACCTGCACAACACTTATTCCTGAGCATTTTTGGACGGGAACGGGTGCCGGAGACACAACCGATAAACTGACAGAACAATACAAAAAAAATAATTTTTACGTGGCTGCACAAAAACGCCTGAACTGCCATAATCAATTTTTTCAAACCCAACTATCCTCCGGCATATTTGCCAGCATTTTGCTGATTATGAGTTTTGTTTTTATCATTGTAAATCACAAAGCTAAATGCGAAGGCATTATATGGATCTTTCTTTTGATGGTATTCATACATTTTTTGTTTGAAGCCATGTTAGAAACCCAATCCGGAGTACAATTTATTGCCTTTTTTCTGGTTTTATTTTCGTATCAACAACAAAAATTTGCAAGATTATGATCCCATTTTCTCCGCCACGCATTGATCAGAAAATCATAGACGAAGTGAATGACACACTCAGGTCGGGCTGGATCACTACGGGGCCAAAAACCAAACGCTTTGAAAAAGAGCTTGCCAAATTTGCCGGTGTACCCCATGTACTTTGCACCAATGCCAACACAACCGGGCTGGAATTGATGCTAAGATGGTTTGGCATTGGACCGGGCGATGAAGTGATCGTTCCTGCCTATACGTATTGTGCCACGGCCAATGTAATTGTTCATTGCGGTGCAAAAGTGGTTATGGTGGATTGCAACGACGATGATTTTAACATCAGCCCTGAAAAAATCGAAGCGGCCATCACTGAAAACACCAAAGTCATCATCCCTGTGGATTTAGGTGGTTACCCTGCCGATTATGATGAAATATTCAAGATCATCAAAGAAAAAAAAGCACAGTTTAAACCCAGGAATGATCTTCAAAAAGGGCTCGGGCGAATATTGGTGTTGGCAGATGCAGCTCATTCACTGGGCGGCATATACAAAGGGAAACCGGTTGGCTCTCTGGCTGATATCAGTGTGTTTTCTTTTCATGCGGTTAAAAACCTAACCACATCAGAAGGAGGCGCCATCGCGTTGAATCTGCCTGGGGATTTTGATACTGATGCTATTTACAAGGAGTTGAACATCATGAGCCTGCATGGACAAAGCAAAGATGCCCTTGCAAAAAGCAAAATCGGAAACTGGCGATACGATGTTATTGCAGCCGGGTACAAAGCCAATATGACAGACATTCAGGCAAGCATGGGCATTGTGGAGCTTTCGCGGTATAAGGATGACACCCTGAAGCGGCGGAAAAAAATCGTTGACACCTACAACAAGGCTTTTGAAAACATGGATTGGGCAATATTACCACCCATGTACAGCGGTGACAAAACCAGCTCATTTCATTTGTATCAACTGAGAATAAAAGGCATAAACGAAAACACACGTGATCAGATCATTAAAGAAATTTTCAAACATGAAGTGGCGGTCAATGTACATTATCAACCCATGCCGATGCTTAGCTTTTACAAAAATGCAGGATTCAACATGGAAGATTACCCAAACGCTTTCAGTCATTACGAACACGAAATATCGCTTCCTGTGTATTACACGTTAAGCGATGAAAATGTGCATACTGTCATTGAAACAGTAAAAGCAGCGGTAAACAAAACTTTATCATAATGGGGAAACGTTTGTTTGATATTATCTTTTCTCTCCTTGGGCTGATTGTGTGCAGCCCCTTGTTTTTAATACTTGCCATTGCCATTTGCCTTGACAGCGCCGGCGGGGTTTTTTACAGGCAACAACGGGTAGGGAAAAACGGCAAACCATTTAACATTTACAAATTCCGCAGCATGCGCACCAACAGCGACAGGAAAGGACAACTAACCGTGGGCAGCAATGATAAACGCATCACAAAAACAGGCCGTTTTATCAGGAAATACAAACTGGACGAGCTCCCTCAACTTATCAATGTGTTGAATGGCGATATGAGCATCGTGGGGCCGCGTCCCGAAGTTCCTAAATACGTTTCCATGTACACTGACGAACAACGGAAAGTTTTGCAGGTAAAACCCGGCATCACAGACTATGCCTCGATTGAATATGCAAATGAAAATGATTTACTGGCAGCATCCAGCGATCCCGAAAAAACGTACATCAACGAGATCATGCCTGATAAACTCGCCCTGAATAAAAAATACATACACGAAAAAAGCCTTAAAACGGATATAAAAATCATAACAAAAACCATATCTAAAATTTTACACTCAAGGAAACCCCGGTAATTGCAACAAAAAATAAAGCCGGACAAAAAGCCGGCTTTATTTACGTTATATTGTTATTTGTGAAGTTTCACCACGTTGTTGATGTTTTTCATCTCTCTAATTGTGAAGTGAAGCGTAGCGAAACGTAACAATTAGAGAGATGAAAGCGTCCGAATG